>CAYZFT010000007.1:28497-30629 GCA_964477925.1 uncultured Candidatus Saccharibacteria bacterium | reverse complement strand
CGGCTCATTTTGTGTCGACAAAATGAGAGTAAACGACCGAGCGACGCAAAAAACCGGCAGACTAGTTTTACTCAGCTCATCTCTCGGGCTTGTGCAGAACTCAGTCACTAGTCGTTCCTTCAAACAGCTTCCGCGCGCCGAGACCTAAGCCGAGCAAACCTAATCTGTTTTTATGCGGTGCTCGGCTCTGGCGGCGACCACCGTCTGTTTGCTTCGAATGGAGTACTCATTTGTAGATGAAGTTGTAACGAGCAACAACATCTCGGCCGGGATGGCTCCAGAGCGCCAACAAGCTGGAGCAACGTGTACTGACTGAGCGAAACGAAGTAAAGTCGAATAATCTGTTTGGAGACATTCTAGATTCAAGCATCCAGAATCTAAATTCCAACTAGATAATCTAATGGCCAAAGAAGCCGCGGCCGGTTTTGTCGGGGAACATGACGATGCTTGTGCCGGCAGCGGTAAGTGCCGCAATGACCTCGGGGTCCTTAACCGAACCGCTCGGAGTCAGGATGGCAGTAACGCCAGCATCGGCGAGGACCATCGGCCCGTCAGGGAATGGGAAAAAGCTGTCGCTATAGGCGGCGGCACCGCTAACATCATGGTCGCGGTCGACGGCGCGGCTGAGGGCGAGCTTGGCGGCGCCAACGCGGTCTTGCTGGCCGACACCATTGCCGAGGAGCTGACCGTTTTTGACGATGGTGATTGTGTTGCTATTGCTTGTTGAGCCAATCGCCCATGCGAGCACAAGGTCACGGTCTTGTTGCGGAGTTGTTTTGCCGTGTCGGTCGATGTAATCGGCAGATAGGTCGGCAATAAAGGTGTAGTTGGGCTGCACGAGCATGCCACCACGGACTTGGCGCAGAATCGGTGCTATTTCGAGTGACGTTTCGTCGAGTGTGGCCAGCGCAGGGTTGGTGACAATACGCAATTTGGCACGAGACAAAATCTCGACCGCCTCATCGGTGACTTCTGAGCCAACGATGCCGTCGAGCAAGCGGTTTTGACCATCGGGCATGTGGTGGCTCATAAGTGCTCGTGCAACATCGGCATCTATGACACCATTTATCATAACGACACCGCCAAAGATGGCAATCTCGTCTCCTTCGAGCATTTTTTGTACCGCCTCGACATGGTTTGTGCCGACCCCTGCCCCGCAGGCGTTACCATGCTTAACACCAACGGCCATAGCGGGGACTTCGCCGTAATTGCGGGCAAAGCCGGCGGCAACGTGGCAAGCGGTGATAATGAGACGGTGGATGTCGGTCTCGTTGATGTAGCTGAGCTCCCAGCCCTTGCGATGTTTGAATTGGTCAAGCCCAAGAGGGTCGATAGCAACGCGGTTATCGGCGTAGAGACCAGCCGGTAGCTGGTACGGGTTCTCACCGTATTTTGTAGGTGCGACGCGACGACCAATGAAACCGGCTGTTTCTTCGCCACCAAGATTGAGTGCCGAAAGCATAATGTAACGAGCGCATTCGTACTCGGCACGGGCAGCGAGATCTGCCAGGAAGCTTACTTCGTCGGGTTTGCCATCTTGCAGCCATTTGAGTACACTTTCTCGCTGTTCGGGCACGGACAGGACAATACGCTGGCCTTTGGCGGCAGCGCGGAGCATCGTGGGGCCGCCGATGTCGGTTTTCTCACGGATGCTTTCAGGTGTAGAGTTGGGGTTACTAATCTCTTCTTCGAGTGGGTACATATCGTTGGCAATGAGGTGGATGATAGGAATGTTGAGCGCTTCGAGCTCGGCCAGGTCGGCGGCACTGTTCAGATCGGCGAGTAGGCCCGAGTGCACTTCGCGCGAAAGCGTGACGACACGGTGACCAAGTATAGCGCCGCCACCAACCAGCTCGGCGACGTCAGTTACGGGCACACCAGCTTTGCGTACAGCATCGGCCGTACCGCCAGAGGAGTAAATGTTCCAGCCAAGCTCATGCAGGCCAGCCGCAAACTCGGCAATGCCTGTTTTGTCATAGACCGATAGTAGTGCATTCATCTGTACACCGCTTGTTTTTGCTGTTGCCATATCACTCACCTCCTCGTTTTAATTGTCAAATAGGTTGTACTGCGGCGTAGGCACCCTCCTCGCCGCAACAAGATCTCTAGTACCTACTATTGTGCCTGTTTTT
>CAYZFT010000007.1:0-28397 GCA_964477925.1 uncultured Candidatus Saccharibacteria bacterium | reverse complement strand
AGGCACCCTCCTCGCCGCAACAAGATCTCTAGTACCTACTATTGTGCCTGTTTTTGTCGCTCCACACAAGTGCCGACGGGCTTTGATGGCTTGCGATTTATACACGCGTGAACGTGACGTGCTGTTTGGTGTAGCCGACAGCCATGCTTACACCTTCGGTGATTGAGCCGTCGATAATGCGGCTGGCGAGTGGGTTGAGCACCATGCTCTGGATGAGCCGTTTAAGCGGGCGGGCACCGTAAGCGGGGTCGTAGCCCTCACTCGCGAGTGCCTGGCGCAGCGAATCGTCAAAGTTGAGTGTGATGTCTTTGCTTTTTTTGATGAGTGCGGCGGTCTGGGCGAGTTGCAGATTGACAATGTTAGCCATGTGCTTTTGACTAATTCGGTCAAAAACGACGATGTCGTCGACACGGTTGATAAACTCTGGCCTAAAGCGTTTGTTTAGCTCGGCTTTGAGTTGGTTTTCGAGTGCTACTCGGTCTTTGCCTGCCCACTCCTGGATGAACGCTCCGCCAATGTTACTGGTCATAATGATGACGGTATTGTTGAAATTGACTGTCCGCCCCTGTCCGTCGGTCAGGCGACCGTCGTCGAGTACTTGCAGTAGTACGTTGAAGACATCGGGGTGGGCTTTTTCGACCTCGTCGAGCAGGACGATACTGTAGGGGCGACGGCGCACCGCTTCGGTCAGTTGCCCGCCCTCTTCGTAGCCGACATAGCCGGGTGGCGAGCCAATGAGCCGTGCGACAGCATGTTGCTCCATGTATTCGCTCATGTCGATGCGTGTCATGGCTCGTTCGTCGCTAAAGAGCACGCCGGCGAGTGCCTTGGCGAGCTCTGTCTTGCCGACGCCGGTTGGACCGAGGAAAAGGAATGAGCCGATGGGTCGGTTTTGGTCGCCAATCCCGGCGCGGGCGCGGCGGATGGCATTGGCGACGGCTTCGACGGCGGGGCGCTGGCCGATAACCCGCTGCTCGAGTGTGTTTTCGAGGTGGGCGAGCTTTTCGGTCTCACTCTCGACGAGGCGGTCGACGGGGATGCCCGTCCAACGCGCAACCACTGCGGCGATATCGTCGGCAGT
Source organism: uncultured Candidatus Saccharibacteria bacterium (assembly GCA_964477925.1). Classification (GTDB taxonomy): domain Bacteria; phylum Patescibacteriota; class Saccharimonadia; order Saccharimonadales; family UBA4665; genus JAGXIT01. The sequence continues at coordinate 27,316 of CAYZFT010000007.1, read as the reverse complement.
CACCTCGTCACGTAGCAAGCGCTCTTTGGCCGGAATCGTATTGAGCCGTGAGCGCAGCGATGTGATGGTCTCTTCGTACTCGGGCATATCACCGTATTTGATACGGCCGGCGAGCGCCAGGTCGCCGCCGCGCTCGGCCAGCTCAAGTTGCGTCTTGGCGCGTTCAAGCTTTTCGCTGGTGTCATTGAGCTCGTCGATGATGTCTTTTTCGTAGCGCCACGTTTTTTCGAGCTTGTTAGCTTGTGTTTGTAGCTCATCGATATGCTGCTCAATCTCGTCGCGCCGCGTTTTGGCGGCCTCGCCTTTGTCTTTTTTGAGCGCCGTTAGCTCAATCTGCAGCTGCATTATTCGGTGGTTGAGGCGGTCGAGCTCGATTGGCTTTGACTCGAGTTGCATTTTGAGCCCCGATGTCGCCTCGTCGATGAGGTCAACTGCCTTATCGGGCAAAAAGCGCTCGGTGATATAGCGGTCGCTGAGGCGCGCTGCGGCGAGGATGGCATCGTCAAGGATTTTAACACCGTGGTGTACCTCGTATTTTTCTTGTAGCCCGCGCAGTATGGCGACGGTGTCTTCGATAGTGGGCTCACCGACGTAGATGGGCTGCAGGCGGCGCTCGAGGGCGGCGTCTTTTTCGATGTAGGTGCGGTATTCGTCAAGCGTGGTTGCCCCCACGAGGTGCAGTTTGCCGCGGGCGAGGAGCGGCTTGAGCATGTTTGCGGCGTCAACCGAACCTTCTGCCTTGCCAGCCCCCACTAACGTGTGGATTTCATCGACAAACAGGATGATTTGTCCAGCCGCCCGCTCGACTTCTTTGAGCACGCTCTTGAGACGTTCCTCGAACTGTCCGCGGTAACTAGCGCCAGCGAGCAGGCTGCCCATATCGAGCCCGATTAAACGCTTGTTTTTAAGTGATTCGGGCACGTCGCCGTTGACAATACGCTGGGCGAGCCCTTCGACGATGGCCGTTTTGCCGACGCCCGGCTCACCAATAAGCACGGGGTTGTTTTTGCTGCGGCGCGAGAGCACTTGCATACAGCGGCGGATTTCTTCGCCGCGGCCGATGACCGGGTCGAGTTTGCCCTCACGCGCCAACTCGGTAAAATCTTGTCCATATGCCTCAAGCGGCATAGTATCATCAGTATTGTTTGCCATACAAAATCTCCCCTGTAAAAATCAGTATACGCCCCTGCCCTCTTGCGTATCAACAGGTAAGCCCTGCAAAATTTGACTACTCGTGGCCAGTGCGCATAGCGCCAGCGAACTGGGGGTTGCCGGTAATTACTTCGTGCGTCGGGATGATGCGTCGACGCTTTTTGTCGTCGTCGGGCAACCCTGTCGGCAGTAGGTACCCCTGCCACATTTGCATGCCTGCCTCAAGCTCAAGATGTAGCTGGTCGCTCAGGTCGGGTTCGTCGACGACATCGTAGAGCGTGTATTGGCCGACGCTCAGTACACAGTCGGCTGCGTGCTTGTCATGGCTCGCTACCAAAATCTCACCAATCCCCGCAGGCTCTAGCCACGCAAAAACCACATCGTCGAGGTACAAAATCTTGGTGTTGTGCTTGGTCTCGATAAGCCGGTACGTGCCATTTTGCCTAAGAGTAATCATGCTGCTCCCCTTTCGTTCGCTCCGCCGTTGATACACCTCAAGTGTGCGCTCTCGGTATGGTACAGCTCAATAAGAAATATTACAAAACCCCGCGAGGGCTTGGCTGGCTCCATCTTATACCTAGAGCTGAGTTTACGACGTGTGGTTACGTATGAGCATAATGACGTCATCGATGGTGTCGGCATAGGCGTCCGCACCAGTTTGCTCGTAGCCAGACACAAGGTTTTGGCGCAGGCCAATCACGTATGCGCCGGATGCTTTGGCTGAGGCAATACCGGCGTTTGAGTCCTCGAGTACAATCGTTTTGTGCGGGCTTGCACCGAGTACCGTCATCGCTTCGTTGTAACCGTCGGGTTCGGGCTTGTGTGACAAATCTGGGCGCTCGTGCAGCGAAATTATGAGCTCAATCTCGTTCTCAAAAGGCAAACGCTTCGTAACGGTCGTTATCCACGCCAATGGTGATGCTGAGACAATCCCAATTTTATAGCCAGAGTTCAGCAAAAATGCAGCAAGTTTGTCTAGCCCATCGGTGATGGGAGCCGTGCTGTATATTTTGGTGGCAAGCTCGTAGTATTCAAAAAAGAGCGCCTCCTTAGCGACTGTGGTGCCGCAGGCACGGGCTCGGTCATAAATGCCATCCATATTGATGCCAATTGTTGAGCCCATAGCTGCAGTTACCTTTTTGCCGAAGAGGCGTTCGTGCAGCTCTGCCTTGCGCTCATCCCACATCAGCTCATTGTTAATCATCACCCCATCAAGATCAAAAATAAATGCTTTTGTCATAGCACCATCATAGCACTTGCTACCATTGCCTACTTCTTATCTGGTCTCAGTTAATTTTCCCCAGATGCCCCTTATTGCCAATTGTAGCGTCATTCTGAGCCCTAGCGAAGAATCTTCCACCCATGCTAGAACGGGAAAATCTTTCATCTGCTGTACGGCGAATCGGCTGAGATGACGGCGCTCGCAGAAGTGCGCGCGGGTCACGATTATATCACAGGATTTGACATATGGGTATATAATATGAAATATGATAAACAACGAGAATCAACCAAAAATTGGCTCACCATTTACATGCCAGTCACCATTGATGAGTCCACAAAGGGGCCAGCACGGTGTACATAGGCTCAATATGATTGAGTACGAATATCCGTATGATCTGGGTGAGCCAGGGGATTTTCTAGGGTATACGGCAGTTTGTGGTAGAGGGTCTCAATCATATTCTATGGGAAGCGAAATAGAAGGGGCCGTATTTGATGATTTCGATCAGCTGCGCAAAACGGCGGACTTTGTTTGCAGGACGTGTTTTCCCGATTACCAAGACGTGCGTGGTGGCGAATAACCGTTAAAAGTTCACGAAAGTTTCATCTACTCGTTGGCGTAGGTGTCAATGAGGGCTTGAAGCTTGTCAGATTTTGCCTGTGTCCAGTCGGCGGCGGGTGCAATGGCCGCCCAAGAGTCGACGATAGTGTTGGCATAGTTGTGCCCGGAGCCGTTTGGTACGACCGTGCCGTAAAATTGGTCGACCGTGAGTTGGAAGAACGTGACAAAAGGAATCCATCTAGTCTTGGGTGATACGTCCACACCGCGAGGCTCTTGAAGCCAGTCGGGCTGGTGTAGCAGCAAATCAAAGTTCCACCATATCACTGGGTCGGAGGCGTGCTGGATGTACAAAACGCGGGGTGACTGCCAGGTCTCGGCGTTTGAGCGTATGTCTGACTGGCTCGATGCAAAACGCACGCTGTGACCGTGCTCATAGACAGGTTTAATCTGCGGGCTGCCGGTGTCACGTGCGGCGGTTATGGACTGCCACAGCTCGGTCGTGCTGGGGGTGCCCATAAAGAGCGCACCGTCGACCGACCGACGGACATCTTGGGCACTGCTAAAGCTTGACTGCGCGCCAAATGAGCCGAGGCTGAGCCCGTAAGTGATGAGCTTGGGCCGCGTATCAACAGGGAGCTTGACCCACTCATTGTAGACCGCGTCGTACAGCTCGCGCCCGGCGCTTTTCGCATTCTCGCTGTCGACGAGGAAAGATATCCAGCTTGGCAAGTACGAATACTGCTGGCTGACGATAGCGGAGTTGCCGTTATGTAGGTACTCGATGCTATCGACCGATTGTGGCTCAAGCCAACCCGAACCGGTTGCCGTCGCTATGACGAGCACTTCGCGCTCGAACCCACCGGCACGTTTCAAGTCTTGCACTGCCAACGCCGCTCTTTCTCGGGCGGTGTCGGCGCTCTTAACGCCCACATACACCCTGACCGGTTCGGCTGGTGTCTGCCCACTAAACTTCTCGAGCTGTGTTTGGCTTGGGCCTCGGGCTACGAAATCTCGCCCGCGCGAGCCCAAACTCTCCCACGATATGACTGAATCGGGGCTACCCGACCGTGTTGGCTTTTGTGGCTGAGCTATGCCCGTCGTTGTTGCGTCGTTAGATTTTGCATAGATGTTATTTGAGATTGTGACAAAAGAATTAAACAAAAAGCCGTTTAAGACCCAGACGACGAGCAACGTTGTGAGCCCAATGCCGACGAGCGTGCCAATGCGTTTTGGGACCCAGCGAGCGAAGTACACGCTGAGCCTGTGCGACAATGTGCGGATACCCCGGCTGAGGCCGAGGAGCGCGTGAAACACGAGCCACGCGATGAGGATGATTTGAACGATATTGAGCGAGTGCGACGGTGCTTGGCCGACGAGCGTGCGGACCTCGTTTTGCCAATAGTGCCCCATGATGACAAAGGTGAGCATGAGCACCGGAAAGGCGTAAACAAGGCGCCACGCGTAGACTTTGATGCGCCCGCTTGGCTCTTTTTGCGAAAACCAGCGGAGGGCTTTGCTAAGCAGAGTGCCGAGACCGTAGCCAACAGCGAGTGATATGCCGCTAATAACGCCTTGCATCAGTGCTGGTCGCGGCAAGATTGACGGTAAGAGCGAGCAACAAAAAAGCGTGACCGCACCGAGCAGCCCACCGTAATTGAAACTCTTGATGTATCGCACTAGCTTGCCGCGTAGATTTAGCCATTTGTCTGCCACTGGTGTCCTTTCTTTTTCACAAGTATACGCTTATTGTGAACTGGATTCATATAATCTAGGCCATGGTGGGTAGCGCACTCAGCCCTACAAAACTATTCTAGTAGCGTAGCTGTTGGCTTCGGGGGTATAGTATGAGTAGTTCAAACGTAACGAATCAAACGTAAATAAGCATGCAAACTAGTTTATATGTACGGCAAGATGTAGGCAGCGGCAACCCGATTGTGTTGCTGCATGGCATATTTGCCGATGGCACGCAGTGGGAAAAGATTACTGAGCTACTAAAAGAAGACTACAGGGTCATAGTTGTCGATGTGCTTGGGCACGGCAGGTCACCTCGCCCAAAAGGTGCAACCTATGGCCCCGATGAGCACGCCGATGCGCTCCGTCGGACGCTGGAGCAGTTGGGGGCGACCGTAAACCTGACGATAGTTGGCTACTCGATGGGCGGTGCCGTGGCGCTCGCCTACAGCGCAAAGTACCCGAAAGGCATTGAGCAGCTCTATTTTATTTCGACGCCATTTTACCTCACGCCCGACCAAATGCTTGCCGCCAACTACGCAAGCTCGGTCTTTGTCACTAAGGTGTCACAACGATTTTTCACGTCCATTGAATCGTTATTGGGCAACAATGCTTTTGCGCGCAAACTTGTTGGTCTTGGCGATAAATCAGAATTGTTTCACAAAGCGATTGGTGCGAAGGACAACAAGCTCGATGCCGACATTATTCGGCTTAACATCGAGCACATGATTCGCACACTAGATTTTGCTGGGCTGCTTGCAAAGACCGCCAAAGCCAGCATACCTACGACGTTTTACACAGGCAAAAAAGATGTTTTTATTGTGCAAGGCCAGCTGTACGCACTGAAACGATACAGCCCATACATGGACATTAAGCGGCTCGATATTATCAAAGTCGACCACATGCTGGTGCAGAATTTGCCCAAAGAAATCGTGCGTTTGATTACTGTCAATAGACAGCGTACTCTCAATGTTGAGCAGGACGTAGGAAGCGGCGAGGTACTTGTGCTCCTGCATGGCATCGAAAGCTCGGCGAGCTACTGGCAACATTTTGTACCGTCACTTGCCGAGCATCGGCGCGTCATCGTCATCGATTTGCTTGGTTTTGGCCGGTCGCCGCGGCCTAACAACATTGCCTATAGCCTTGACGACCAGGTCGCATGGCTGCGCCGTACACTCAGGTCACTTGGCGTGACCAAGCTCGCCCTCGCTGGTCACTCGCTCGGTAGTCTTGTCGCTCTCGCCTATACCGCCGCTTACCCCAAAGACGTTCTGTCGCTGACACTGTTTTCACCCGTGCTGTTGCCTGATAATACCGAGTCAAAGAAGCTGACCATACGGGCACTTCGGCAGCTCAAATATGCATCAAACAGCAGCTTTTTGTATGCGCAAGCCGCCAAAACGCTTGGAGACACGCGGTTAAGCCAGTATGTACCCTCTGCCCGCACTGTCGAAAACGCCATCAACCAGCAGCACGCACAGAAACTGGCTAATCGAGCAGCGCAAGTGCCCACACAGTTCTATTATGGTACGGCCGACCCGCTTGTTGATGGAGCGTTTGTGAAGATGATTGCGCATAAGTTTGCGCAGCGTACCGTCCATGCCTTACCCAAAAAGAATCACAACTTTCCGATGTTCTCGCCCGATGTAGTACTACGGGCGCTGGATGGGGATATGCCTCACAAACACGTACCCGCCAAAATATCGTCAAAGCCGCCGACTTTTCTCAGGCAAATCTCGCAGCTTGCAGTCCCGGCGCTTATGGCCAAAGCCGTTTCGTACTTGGCGGCTGGGCTGCTGCTTTTCAGTCGGTATGCCCCAATTGCATTGATGGTCGGGCTAGCGGGGTATGTTATTTTTAAGGGCTATCGAATCATAAAAGGTGCATTTTCTCTCAAAAATGAGGGGCTGTCATATATCGGCTATATCATACTTGGTGCCTTAACATGTCTTATCGGCTACTCACTCTACAAAAATCCTGACCAGAGTCTCAGAATTGCCATATTTAGCATAATAGGCATTGTGCTCGCTACGGGACTGTTACGGGTCGTGGCCGCGCTGTTATGGACAACTTCAAAAGGCCGCAAAAAAACGGTTTTACTGAGCGGGCTCACCCTGGTATTGCTTGGTCTACTGGCTGTAGCCGGTAGCATCATCAGTCTCTATGTTATCGTGTATACGGTTGCTGGGTATGTAATTGCCAAAGGTATTATGTACGGTTGGTACGCACTCGGCGCACTTATCATGGCCTACATCCGCGGCTTCAACAAGCTGTAAAACCCATAAGCCAGTGTAGATTTATCGTTTCGCATGGGCCAGCTTGCCGTATCGCCGCGGCAGGGTGTAGCCGTCATACATCTGTAGGCTAGCCCCGCTCTACTGCAAACTTACGCGACGCAGTTTTGCAGCTAAGCAGCTTGCTTGCATAATCTTAAATAATCTTAAATTATAAATAGCTATGATATATTGCATCACATGAGTGAGTTAGCACTACCACCAATCTCACAAATATACACCCAGAGAGTCTTTGATCAAGACCAGAAAAGCTTTGGTGGGTCGCGGGCGCTATTTCGTTTGGCTGCGAATCGACTCGGTGTTAATTTATTACCACAAGAAGATTTGGCCTGGAGGGCAATGCTTGGGGGTGCCTGCCTTCTTGACGAGCTTGTAGACAACGGTGAGGCAGACGTCTTAGGAACCGTAAAACAAATACTCACACAGCAATTCCGGGTAGACATAAACGCTCAGACACAGGAGGTGCTTTATGACTATATGTCACAGCAAACACAAACGTATTCCGAAGGTGTTTTGCGAGGAGTTGCCAGGGCTCATGAACTTGCGCTGCGCCAGCGTGAAACTTTGGACCCACATCGACTTGTTGCTGTCCGACTCGAAGAAGCGGATGTATTATCGGCGCTACTTTCATTAAGAACATCCGGCCAGCCTGACGCGGCGGCCCGCAAACAACTGAACGCAGTTATCGGGGCTTGGAGCCGTACTGGGTATCTCGTTGATTCTTTCGTTGATTTGCGTAGTGACTATGAGGGGGGCGAAAGTGGCATTAAACCGTCGGCATACTCAGCTTTGATTATCGCATCTGCCACAGCAAGAGAATCGGTGGGGGCCATTAGAAGCGTGCCCCTTGGCTTGCTTGGAAGTTGTGCTATGACTGGTGTTAACTACCTCATTCATAATCGCAAAGTGAATGTCAGAGTAGATGCCGCCAGCAGCCAGATAGGTAGTGTTTGATAACTAATTACCTCAGTCATGTTGCACCTGATGTATTAGCCCTGCACAGAAGAGTTAGATGAACAAAATCATCAAGAGGTCCCAGTACATGTGGAGGGCGATTGGTGGCCAGATGCTGCGGCTTTTGAGAAAGGTCACGCTAAAAATAACACTCAACGCTAGTACGCTCAAAAAACCAAGACTCGTGAACATATTTGTGAATTCGCCCACGCTCAGCCAGATTGGGAAGTGAATCAAGAGGAACATGACTGCGTTAATTGCTATAGCCAGCCATATTCTAGCTTTGTTGAACATTTTCACGGTTATGTTTAGTAGCCAGCCACGATAGACAAGCTCCTCTGTAATGCCAACAAAAAGCACCATAACCAAATCTTTCGGCGAAAAAGATGGCGAGATACTCACGACCCCATGTTGCAGCAGCGACCCGATACCTATATAGATAGTGAATAGCGCAAACAATGGCAGGTACTGCCCCCAACGGACTTTATTCGTAAACATTTCTTTGAGTGAGATTGCTACAAGGTCATTATACCTGTGGAGGAGGTAGACGACAGGTAAGGCCCATAAGATACATTTTATGAGTCCTGATTTTAGAAACGCTTCTGGCCAGCTTGCGTATGGGTGGTCGACCCCCAGCTTAAGCTGTAGTTCAAGCAATGCCCAAATGGTATAAAAAACGAGGCAATATGCCATCAATACAACAAGTGCACGCGAAGGCTGGTTCTGCATTTTGTCCTGAGCCACATCGTCATACTATATGAACGGCACAACATTTAACAGAGTTTTTGCCTTGTTAGTACCATGGATGGGCCCCGCAAGTTTGACTGGTGGTGTGCGTGGGTAGATACTACGAATTGTATAAACGTAAGCAAAGCGGGCAAGATGAAACTCTCGAAGGTATTTCATAAAGAAACGACGCAACCTAACGGAGCCGTAAACAGTACGGTTGGCGATGCGGAGCTCAGCGCCGATTCATCGGTCGCCGAATGGCTGGCGCACCCTGTCGGCGGTGCGATTTTTCGCAAAATGCTACACGATGCTGGGCAAAATGAAGCTGTGCTGCGACCGGTACGGCGTATGCCGCTTAGACGGCTTGTGGCTTTGAGCCGAGGCAAGTTTAGCGAAGAACTCATGGAAGACATGGTCGCGCGGGCGAACGCTGGCCAAATGCCCGAAGCGCCAGCTTCCCCGCAACAAGAAAACTCTGCACCCGAGTCCGATGCTGCCATCACCTTACCAGAGTGGGAGGAAGCCATCACGCCAAACCGGTTTACTGGCAAAACCGTGGTTATCACGGGTGCGGGCTCTGGGATTGGCAGGGCGACCGCGTCACGAGTGGCGCGTGAAGGTGGCAAAGTCGTTGCGGTTGATATCTCAAAAGAACGGCTAGACGAATTTGTGACTTCCCTGCCTGGTACGCACATCGCCGCGGTTGTTGGCGATATTACCAAAGAGCAAGACATTAAAAAGATCACAGACGCAGTAGGTGGCCGGATTGATGCGCTCGCCAATGTCGCGGGCATCATGGATAACATGACACCGCTGCACGAAGTAACAGACGATGTGTGGGACCGCGTGCTCGCTGTCAATCTCACGGGTATGATGAAATTAACTCGTGCGGTGCTGCCGCTCATGCTCAAAAACAACCGAGGCTCAATAGTAAACGTTGGCTCAGAAGCCTCACTTAGGGGTTCTGCCGCCGGCGCTGCCTATACTGCTTCAAAACATGCCGTTATAGGTCTCACAAAAAACTCGGCTTACATGTATGGCCCGAGCGGCATTCGTATTAACGCCATCGCACCTGGAGCAGTTATGACCAATATCGAAGCACGTTTCGACTCTAAGCTTGGCGAACAGCGTGTCAATGCGGCCTTAACGCTCATGCCGGACGCGGCCACACCAGAGGAACTAGCTGCATCAATCTGCTTTTTGCTCAGTGATGACGCCGTGAATATCAATGGGACCGTTCTAGCTTCTGATGGTGGCTGGTCAGCCCAATAATATTGCCATAAAGCTAACACCCCGCAAACGGCTCATCTTCTAGGGTTTATATCTTTCCAGGTCTTTTTTTGCGGTTTTGATGAATTTCCCGAATTGTTTATCTTTTTGCCGTTTTTCATGCGTGCTTCGCTCGTAGTGCTCGGTCTCTTTGCGCAGTTTCAGGTAGTTTTCAAACTGCTCGGCATTGACTGTGCCAGCGCGTAATGCCTCCCTAACCGCGCAGCCCGGCTCATTTTGGTGGGTACAATTCTTAAACTTACAGGCGCTCGCAATTGACTCGATGTCGACGAACACTGCTGCGACACCATCACTCGCGTCCGCAACACCAACCTCGCGGCTACCAGGGTTATCGATAATAATCCCGCCCGCTTTCGTAACGTGCAGCATCCTGCTCGTAGTGGTGTGCCTACCCCTCCCCGTTTTCACGCCAATCGATTTGGTTTCGATGTGGCTATGCGCCAGCAATGTATTGATAAGTGATGATTTGCCAACACCCGATGAGCCCAGAAAACAATAAGTCATGCCAGGTTTTATGTAGCTAGTTAGCAGGTCTAACCCTGTGGTTGTCACGGTACTTGTCGCTAACGTATCAACGCCCCCGAACCGCTCACGAACCTGCGCGATTTTTGCTTGCACAGCACTTTCGCTTGATACATCAGACTTGTTAAGAACGATTACGGGTCTAACGCCACCTTCTCGAGCCAAAACCACATACCGCTCAAATCGATTGAGGTTATAATCACGGTCGATAGACTCAACGATAAAGGCCACATCTACATTCGCGGCGATGAGCTGCGATTCGTCTTTGCCGCCATACTTTTTGTGCAGTGTCGTTTTGCGTGGCAATATGTCGAGAATTAACCTGCTATCATCATCGACCGCAACATTCAGGACAACCCAATCGCCAACAGCCGGGTAGTCATCGCGGTGCGCCGCGGTCAGCATTCGTTTTCCGGTAACGGTCGCGCGGTACGCGCCATGTGCACCCACCACTTCGTAGGCACCTTTATGCTCTGCGGTTACCCGGGCGACTTGCCCAATTGCTGCACCGCGCGCAACCCTAAGCTCATCAAAAAATTTGTTATAGCCAAACGTCTCTAACTTTAAAATCGTCTTCATTGTATTACCATTCTATCAGCAACGTAGGATTGATTTATCGCGAAGTGCACGAGGCCAGGCCTATGCTCGTATCGAACGCATACTGCTTGATAGAAAAACATAGAGTGAGTACTATACAGGTATGGCTAAAATTGAAATCGCCGAGGGTGTATCACACACCGTACCAGAAGATTTGCGCGATGCTCTGTTGGCAGACGAATCTGCTCTAGAGCGGTGGCAAGACCTGACGCCACTAGCACGCAACGAGTGGATTTGCTGGACCATCACTACCAAAAAGCCGGAGACTAGGCAAAACCATATCGAGCGGACAATCACCGAACTGCTAGAAGGCAAACGCCGCCCCTGCTGCTGGGCCGGCTGCCTCCACCGCTAAAACGCACTACAAGTTGGTAAACGATTTGCCAACTTGGTTGAACCATTCTTTTGCCATTACTTAGGCGAATGCTGGCTGGGCTTCGGGCCAGAGCTAGCACACAATATGTTCGGGTAGCATAACTTCAGCTATTGTGTGTTATCTTGATATGCTTAAGACCTCTTGCATAATAAGTTCTCGGTCAGAAACCGATGATTTTCGAGTCAAAAATTACAAGACAGGAGGAAGCGTAACGGTAGTTACGATGATGAGTGGCTGGCGGGTTTTAGCCGAAAAGAGCGGTTCTATGAGTGGGGGAATTATTTTGCAAAAGGTCTTTACTGTCAAACATGTCGGCTGGACGGCATAATCAAGATTCAAATGGGTTTGTGCCAAAAGAATATCGAGTTACAAATTGAGGCTTGGAGAAATTCGCTGCAATTTGACCAATTACGCTTACAACTTGGTCGGGGTTGATAGTCTCAAGAGTACTTCTGAAAGAACTAGGTTTTACCACATCTGCCTCAGCCATACCTACACCTTGCTCAACAGATATAGCAAAGTCGGAAAGGCTCGGGGGGTATATTTTGGAACGGCCAATAGCCACCCTTGCAAACTTAACAAAATCGTCTGTGCCATAAGTTGTGAGCTTTTCAATACGTTTCTTCAATAATGCTATCTGTTTATAGACAAAATCAGCATTAGTATTGTCGGAAATTGACAAGCCCAATTGGTTTTTCGAAAAGCCTGTCGCAATATTGACTCCGTAGCTCAAGCCTTGCACTCGACTTTGTTCAACGAGCCCATCTGCACCCGCGGAAAGGAAAGTTTGCATTGCGCCTGCAATTATTAGTCTTGAGGGCGGATCAATTGTGCCAATTTTGTTAATTGCGGCCGCGTCTACAACCATTAAATATTGATAATCGGTTTGACCTTCTGGTATCTCAGGTGCTGAAGCATGATAGTCGCCATACTTTTTGATTAAATTGTCTCGCGAAAAAAATCGGTCTCCCGCTCTGATATTCCCAATCAAATCCCGAGTCGGTAAAATTAGCCTTTCTACGGTTTTCGTGTCGCCGCTAAGAACAACCCGCACATTTGATTTATTAATTAATTCTGTGTACATTGTGCGCATTTGATCGGGTGAAATTGAATCCAATGTCTCGAGCCCAATCGTGTCGGTCTTATACGTTATACCCCTTAAGTATCGCATCAAATCATATCTCTGACGTGTCGGGTTTTGTTTATTCCTGGACAGCTCATTTTTTACAATTGCCATCTGAGACTTGTCTACTGATAAATCGAAATTTGGTTGGAAAACTGCTCGTAAAAACAAACATATATTAGCAATACCATGGTCGTGATCTGGTTGGGTAGTTTCAAACGAAAGTTGCCCGTCAATGGTATATTGCGTATTTGCATTGTGGGAGCCGCCTACGTTGCTTAACGTTTCACCAAACATACCTGGGGGTTGAGAACCATCGCCATAACACAAGACATGTTCAAGTACATGGGGGGCTTCATGGGGAATCGAGCCCGCTAAAATAGGGTCAGCATTAAATGGCAGCACGACACAAGCGCGAACCGCCTCAGCACCGGGTTGGGTGACAAGGGTATAGTCAACTCCTTCGACCGTTTGATGTGTAATAGTAATCTCATTGGACACAGCTATATAATAACACAAAATAGAAATATAAAGAACATTGTTACAAGGTAAGTATATGTGCAGCTCGCTCGGTAATAAGGGTTTCCTTTGACTCCAATATATAGTGTTCATTTTTTATTCAATTTCGAAATAGACTCTGAAGTTTGCTCATAACTTTTTCGTCGCGCTTTAGCAGTATGCAAAAAGCCTTTTCTGTCGATTTAATCGAATGCCGGTTGGGTTTCGGGCCAGATTTGGTGGATTAAATGTTTGCCGGGAGTTGAGACTTCTAGCAGCAAGCCGTAAAAACCGTGATGAAAATCGAGTAGGCCCTTTTGTTCGAGCATTACAACATCGGCGATGGTGCGCTGCCATAAACAGTAAAGCTCGTACGCCAACGAGCGGATGACGTCTTCGCCGTCCTCATAGATTTGCTGTAATATCATTGCTTCGTTGGTCGTCAGTGCGTCGTTGCTCATAGGTAACTCCTTCTTATAACGTGATAGTGCGCCAATTCTACCGACCAAACCTGTAAAAAAGCTGCAAATAAACTGAATATTCGCTGTGATGAGGTGGTGCACATAATGGCCCCAGGCATTACTGGGCCCAAATGTCGCACGGGTTGTTATTATTTACAGATATGATTGGCAGATCTGGGCGAGTTTTTTGCGAGTTGGGTACTCAACAGCCAACTGCTGTAGTTGCGGGGTAAACCATGCTTGGTCATGTAACTTTGTTAAACGGTCGCATGCCACTTCAAAGCGAAGGTAGTTACTCGATTGCGTTATGATGGTTTTCTCGTGATCAAACAGTTCGCGCCAAATGAGTGTGGCTGCTTGGGGTGCATCGTTTATGAGCTTTTCGGCAAAACTTGCGACAATATCGCGGTTAGGTCTGCGGTTCCATGAGCCGAAGTCAGAGCGACCTGGTTTTCCGCGAACAATACGGCAAGCGAGCTCGGCCACCTCGTCATACTGCCCGAGGCTATGCAGCAACTCAAGTTTAGCCGCAAAATCAACATGCGGGCTAGCCAGAACTTGCTCGGTTATGACGGCGTATCTGGCTTCTTGGTTGTGTTGCCGCAAGAAATGACCCAGCTTCGCGAGAGTGCGTAGAGGGTCGGCACTACTATGTACGTCCTCGATCTGGTATTCGATGAGCTTATCGACATCACCAACATTCTGTAGGGCGTTCCAAAGTTGTGCGTGAAAATAATGTCGGTGTTCGTTGCGCACGCCCCACAACTCATCGACGATTGCCTGCCAATTTTGCCGTGCCGTGTAGTACTCGACTAGAGCGTTACGGCGGACATTTTCGTGGATTTTTGCGCCATTTAACATCTCTAATAAGCGCTCGTCGCCGTGGCTCGCAAAATAGCGTAAGAGGTGATACTCGGCTGTGTCTTGACTGATGGCCGCAAGCAACGGGTCACGGCGGTTAATGTGTATGTCGAGCCGCTGAACACAGTCTTCGCGCACCGTTTCATCCCCCTTGCTCAATATCATGTCGATGAGTGGCAAATCGGTCGGCTCGGCCAGTGGCGCATAGAGGAGGCCAATCCACTCATGATGGTCATTGGCTAGCAGAACCGCACGCTGCGTCAAGCTGGCGATGCCCTCTTGCAGTTCCCCGTCAGAGTCGTCAATGTGAGCAAGCTGTGCAAACGCCCACACGGCTGCGACAAGCAGCCCGCGCAACCCCGCTTCGCTAGCAGGGGCTGACTCGGCGGTTCGCGCCAATGTTTGGCTTGCCTCAATCGCCGCCTCTGTTTGGCGGTGCCAATTGTTAGCCCGTTTTACCGGTGTAAAGGCGGCTTTTACAGTCTTGAGTATGTCTTTGGGGCTGTTGAGTACGGGTGGGTTGAGCACTTGGTCGGCGACATCCCATATGTCGGGGTGCCTATCAGCGGCTAGCCGGATGATTTCGGCTAGTGAGGTGGCTGGCTGTGTGAGTAGTTTTGCCTCTAAGTCGCTCCATGCGCCGCGTCGACCACTACCATAGCCTTTTTTTGTCTGTGGCTGATCGGCAGATGCGATTGGGCCGCTGGCAATAGTCAGTGCTAGTGCTACGATGTGTTTGCACCAATCATCGCCTTGGTAGGCATAGCAGTCGCACGATGCCGCCAAGCTCTCAGTATCCAAGATAACGCTGTACCTTTCGGTACCGATGATAGTCGCGGTATATGTCGCGCCGTCTTGGTTGACATTGGTTACACGCCCCTCGCGGTAATACTTTTCGCCACGGCCAAACGACGCTCCGCGCGTACATGCTTGTATTGTCTCGACCTGTAAACTCATACTGCCAGTTTACGCTTGAGCTGTTTAGCCTTCAAGTTATATTAACTTGAGTCTCAAAACCCCGTCATTCCCATGAATCCGCTGTACAGCGGAGGGAATCTAGTTTTCCAAATGAGTGGCTCTGTCGCTTATAATCACTGGATCCCCGCCGCCGCGAGGATGACGACATGGGGTTTTGAGACTCAGTTATATTAGATGGGCTTAGTGGCACTCAAAAGATTATCGGTAAATAGCATCGACTGGGCAATAAATAGCTCTAGCGGCCTAAAGTCTTCTTGTGTCTGGGCAAGCTCCAGATATTTGTAGTAGGCGAACTTTCGTTCTTTGACAACTAATGGTGGTGTCAGTCTAGCTTTGAGAGCTTGGGCAAGCATGATTAGCCGTCCCGTGCGGCCATTGCCATCACTAAATGGGTGGATTTGCTCGAATGTGGCGTGTGTTCTGGCCAAAACCTCAATACTGTCATTGGACGGTTTTTCTAGGTCTATCACAAGTTGGTTTATCAGCTCGGGCACTTTTGCGTGGTTTGCCAAAGCGACATGCGACCCCATAATTCTGACTGAGTGTTTACGGTAGGCACCGGCATCACCAATGATGCCATTCATGAGCCGCAGGTGGATGCCGAGTATCAGTTGCTCGTCAACTAAAAAGGCCTTGTCTTTGCTAGACAGTTCATCGAGTAACCAATAAAGCGTTGCCTGGTGATTACGAGCTTCGGCTTGCTCAACAGTAGTACGATTCGTCAACACCTTGTGCTCGAAAATAACTTCCTCGACGTCAGACAGAGTCATGGTGCTACCCTCTATGGTGTTTGAGTGGTAAGTTAAGTGCAAAGTGAGCCTATCGAGCACGTCTTTGTTGCCCGCAATCTTTTTTGATGTAGTTCGCAGCTTTATGGCCGACTGTTTTGCTATGCGCAACGTAGATTCATCGACTTCCTCCACACCTACTATATCGAGGTATAACCGTTCGATAGTTTGAAGCGCCTTAGCTCGGGGCATGGAGCGTTTGTTGACCCATGAGTTGAGTGTGGCAAATGACACGCCTAGGTTTCTTGCGAGCTGCTCCTGCGACCACCCAGAAGCTTTGAGGATAGATTTGAGCTGATTGTGATGATTCATAACTTTATAATGTTAGCACAAACTATATAAAGTTACAATAATCACAGTCTGTCGCGCGCGACCGTTACCATATGACCGAAACTTCATTTTTATGAGATTCTTCGCTCGGAGCCCAGAATGATGCTGCATTGGAGATGTTGCTGACGCGCAGCCACTTTTTGCCACTGTCATTTCGACCGATTCGTCGTACAGCGGAGGAGAAATCTTCTCAAAAAAAGAAGATGCTTCGTTCGCTGTGCAGCGAATCGCTCAGCATGACCAGAGTTGGGCTTTGTGGTTTATTGAAAAAGTGACTGTAGGTCAGGGTGATGCGGTTCTTCTGCTTAAAAAGTATTATGGGTTGGTGCGGACGCATCGGGGCGAAGCTTAACAGTGCTATACTCAGGTTATGAGTTTATATGAAAAGCTGCGGCAGGCTACGAGCGAAGAAGATGTCAAAGACGCCTACATCAAGGCGCTGGGGCTCAAAGGCTACCAAAAGAACCTTATCGACATCCAGACAGACGAAGTCTGGTTTGAGGCAAAAGACCGTAGCAACACAACGACCTATGCCATGTTCACCCAGCTGCTACATTACGTCCAAGCGGCGCTGAACAAAGGCGAGTACATTCCGCCCTTTTTGTGCGTCATAGACACCCAAAAAGCCGCCGTCATGAAAACAGCCGATGCCCTGCCCCTGCTCGAAAAGCGTGATATCAAGTGGGGCAAATCGGCTAGTAGCTATACCCAGGAGGCTCTCGATGCCGTCTCTGCCTACATTGGCACGCACTTTGTATCTTTTAGGATCGAGACGCACGAAACAGAGTTTATCGACACGCTCAAAAATGCCATAAAAACCGGCGATATCATCCGCACGCAGATTACGCCGAGCAACCTCAAACAGGTCTTTGACAAGTGGGTTGACATGATTGGCAACGAGATAAGCGGCGTCAGCCAAGACGACTATGCCCTGCTGTTTTACGCCGACATTATGCACGATGGCACTGTCTCGACCCACGACAATTTGCCCGCCGAGCTGCTGCACAAAAACGGCGCACCCGTATTCTCTCTGAATGGTGCGCTCTATGAGCTGGGTAACAAAGAAGGCTACCGTCGGTTTTGGTCAATCTACCACAAACCGCCCAAGCAAGAATACCGCGATTACTTGCTCGAGCGCCGCGATAGCCTCATTCCCATCGATGAGCGCAGTTTTAAGGGAGCGTATTTTACCCCGCTGCATGTCGTCGACAAGGCGTACGACAAACTCGCCGAGACATTGGGCGAAAACTGGCAACAAGAATACGTCGTGTGGGATATGTGCTGCGGCGTCGGCAACCTCGAGGTCAAGCACAGCAACCCGCGCAACATCTACATGAGTACGCTCGACCAAGCAGATGTAGATGTCATGCGCGCGACCAAAACCTGCGCCGCCGCCACGCGTTTCCAATACGATTACCTCAACGACGACATCGCAGATGACGGCAGCATCGACTATAGCCTAACCGGTAAAATCCCCGAAGGCCTCCGCAAAGCCATCGCAAATGGCAAAAAGATACTGGTATTAATTAATCCACCGTATGCCGAAGCGGCAAACTCACAAGGCAACGAAGGTAAGACCAATGTAGCAACCACTAAGATTGCCAAGAACATGGGCGAATACGGCTTTGCTGCTCGCGAGTTATTTACGCAGTTTGTAGTAAGAATTTCAAAAGAAATGCCGACTGCGACTGTTGCAATGTTTAGCAAACTAAAATATGTAAACGCTCCGAACTTTGAGAAATTTAGAGAAAAGTGGAACGCTGACTACCTTGATGGTTTTATCGTGCATAGTAAGGCATTTGACGGCTTAAAGGGAGATTTTCCGATTGGTTTTTTGCTGTGGCAAACTAATCAAAATGCAAAAATAAAATCACCGATTACAAAAATATCAGTTGAGGTTTTGGATAAAAACGCACGTCCGATTGGAGAGAAAAACTTCTATAACATTCCAAGCAAAAACTTCCTTAGTTTATGGATGCCGAGATTAAAGACAGATAGTACAATTATCCCACTAAAAAATGCGATTACTCCCCAGGAAAAACATGCTAAGGTGACATCATGGGTTTCCGATGCTATTGGCTATATGTATTGTAATAGCAACGATATACAAAATGCTACTCAACAAACAGCAGTAACATCATCAGTGTTTAGCACGGGCAATGGTTTTTATGTCACGTCTGATAACTTATGGCGTGCGGTCATTGTCTTTACGGTCAGGAAAATAATAAGGCCAACATGGCAGAATGATAGGGATCAGTTTTTGCAGCCGGTGGGTGAGCTTTCTGAGGAGTTCAGAAACGATTGTTTGGTGTGGATGTTGTTTAACGGCAGTAATTTGACAGCGAGTGCCGATGGGCTTGAGTGGAATGGGCGCACATGGTCTATCGTTAACCATTTCATACCGTTCACCGAGGAAGAAGTCGGCAGCCCCGAGCGGTTTGAGTCAGACTTTATGATGCAATATATGCGTGGCAAAGTTTTTTCGCCCGAGGCCGCTGCAGTCTTGCAGGCGGGCAAAAAACTGTGGCAAGCCTACTACCAAAACATCGGCCCGCACTCTGTGCGCGAGGAGTTCAAGCTCAACCGCGCCGATGTGGGCTGGTACCAGGTGCGCAAGGCGCTCGAGCGCCGCAACGAGAGTGGCGATTATGCACCTGTGTCATTCGCCGAGTTCAAGGCAGCCTACGACAGCCTAACCCAAAAACTCCGCCCCCAAGTCTACGCCCACGGCTTCCTCCTAGCCTAAACCGACCCCAGACTAACACCATTATTCTACTCGTAGGGTAATTT
The DNA here is from genome assembly GCA_964477925.1 of uncultured Candidatus Saccharibacteria bacterium. Taxonomy (GTDB): domain Bacteria; phylum Patescibacteriota; class Saccharimonadia; order Saccharimonadales; family UBA4665; genus JAGXIT01. The sequence goes on along the minus strand of CAYZFT010000007.1, from coordinate 8,062 downwards.
TGAGTAATTGCACTATCATCATAAACACCCCCGACGTCATTCTGAACTCGCTGTACAGCGAGTGAAGAATCTCCCTCTGCTAAGCTGCGGCTAGGAAGATCTTTCGCCCGCTGCGTAGCGGGCTCAAGATGACAGTGGCAGTGATTGATGTATTGCGAAATGTACGTGGGTCAGGGTTTTGATGCCTAGATTTTGATAGTCTTGGTGCGGAGGAATGCACCTTCGCAGCCACTTGCGCAAAAGTAGTAGGTCTTGCCTGCTTCGTCCTGAGCCGATGCGTACGCCTCTGACGCACTGATGCGCATGCCGCATATGGGGTCGATAACGATGGGGAATGGTGAGCCGGTGTGTTGCTCATCGGCGAGGTTGTATTGTTTGCGGAGGAAGTTGTAGATGAGGTCTATCGACTCGCCAATCTTGTCGTCGGCCAGTTTGTAGTAGATTTCTCGCCCCTTTTTGGTGACGGTCACGAGGCCATTTTGGCGTAGTAACGATAAATGTTGAGACAAATTTGCCTGTCTAAGGCCAAGCATGGCAATCATCTCGGTGACATTGAGCTCTTGCTTGCGTAGCAGCTGGATTATCTCGAGGCGCTTTTGGTTGGCAAGGATTTTAAAAACTTCCTCTTCTAGGCCAAATAGTTTGCTGTACATAGCTCGATTATAGCACAATATACGATATATTCGAATACTTGAATATATAAACCAAGCTTGCTATTATAGCTATATACTCACAAACATTAGGCAAAAATCGGGAGATACGGCAGTATGAACACACTCGAAGTACCAATCAAAGGCATGCACTGTGCATCATGTGTCGTTCGCGTCACCGATGAGCTCGAATCAATCCCGGGCGTTACCAAAGCAACGGTTAGCCTGCAATCAAACAGCGCAGTGATACGTGCGACAACTACCCCGTCTGATGCCGTCATTGCAAAGGCTGTTCATGCCGCGGGCTATGAGGTTGGTTCTGATGATGCCCCGCGTATTTCAAAAGACGTACGGGTGTATAAAGATATACTTATTGGCCTCGGTGTGGTCGTCGGCCTCGCGGTGGTTTTTTCGGTTTCCGGTCTTAGCATTCCTGGCGCTACATTGTCGACGAAGTCTGTAGGTTTAACGGCACTCATCGCCGGGCTGACGGCAGGAGTCTCGACCTGTATGGCACTCATCGGTGGCCTGGTGCTGGGTGTGTCGGCAAAACATGCCGAGAAGTTCCCACAAGCGAGCGCGGCCAAAAAGTTTACGCCGCACTTGTACTTTAATGCCGGGCGTATACTTTCATTTATATTACTCGGTGGCTTAATCGGCGCTGTTGGCACGGCATTCCAGCTCAAAGGTGGTCTGCTTGGTCTACTGACGGTCCTTGTGGGCGTTGTCATGCTGGTGCTTGGGTTGAGTTTGACAGGTCTATTCCCGAGGCTAAAAAAGGGCCTGACACTCCCCGCTAGTCTCGCGAAAGTGCTAAAAATAAACCAGCAAAAAGATGCAGAATACAGCAATGAGCGGACCTTTGTGTTAGGGGCTGCAACCTTTTTCCTCCCCTGTGGCTTTACGCAGGCGATGCAACTTATGGCGGTAAGCTCAGGCAGCGCCACTAGCGGCGCAATTATTATGGGTATGTTTGCGCTCGGCACGACGCCCGGTCTGCTCGGCGTTGGCGGGCTGACGTCGCTTGTCTCTGGCGATTTTGCAAAAAGGTTCTTCCGCATTGTTGGCGTTACGGTTGTGGCATTGGCACTGATAAACATTACCAATGGGTTACGTATCGGCAACTTCCACCTCCCGACTTTCGGTAGTGGCAACAGCGTCCAGAGCCTGAGCAGTGACACAAAAAAGCTCTATACGACCTACCAAGGCGGTGGCAAGTTGCCCGACATTTCACCGAGCACATTCACGGCAAAAGTTGGGCAAAAAACTGCCCTCATCGTAGATGCCAAAGAAGATGGTACGGGGTGTATGAGCACCATCATGATTGCTGGCCTCGATGATACACCGCAACTTATAAAAAAGGATAAAAAGGTTGTGCTCACATTTACCCCAACCGAGCCCGGGCATTACACGATTATGTGTGCCATGGGCATACCGCGCGGCGCAGTAACGGTGGAGCGCTAACTATGACCAAAACAACGCTTACTGTCTCCGGCATGCATTGTACCGCCTGTGCGGGTGTGATTGAAAAACAACTAAAAAAAGTTAGCGGGGTGAGCGAGGCAACGGTCAACTTTGCTGCCGAGAAAGCATACGTCACACACGACAACCTCGCTACGGCCGAGATGCTGGTGGGCGCGGTGAAGCATGCTGGTTACAGCGCTGTACCCTATGACCCACAGATGAGCGGTATGGGTCACTCTATGGGTCACGACCACTCTCTCATGGACGCAAAGCGCAAATTTTTTGCTGGGTTGCTGCTCAGTTTGCCGATGCTGTATTTTATGCTGCTTGGGTATTTTCCGTGGCTCCCCGGCTCACATGCGATTCCACCGTATGTTGGTATCATTTCGTTTGTCCTCGCGACGCCGGTACAATTTGTTTTAGGGCGAAGTTTTTACAAGGGTATGTGGGCGGGGTTGCGCATGGGCTCATTCAATATGGATAGCCTCGTTGCCATCGGCACCTCGACGGCTTATTTTTATAGCCTTGCCAACCTGGTCGCCTATGCACTGCAGCACCATTCTCTGATTGGCACAGTGCCAAACTTGTACTTCGAGACATCGGCGTTCCTAATCACCTTTGTCATCTTGGGTAAATGGCTCGAAAGTCGCGCCAAAGGTCGGGCGTCGAGTGCAATCAAGAGTCTGATGGGTTTGCAGGCCAAAACGGCACGTCTTGTCAGAGGTGACAAAACGCTTGACGTGCCAGTGAGCGAAGTAAAAGTTGGTGACATTGTGCTGGTGCGGCCAGGCGAAAAAGTACCAGTTGACGGTAGTATAACCAAGGGGAGCTCATCACTCGATGAGTCGATGATATCGGGCGAAAGCATGCCCGTCGAAAAGCAACCTGGCGATACCGTCATCGGCGCGACGATGAATAAAAACGGTAGTTTTGAGTACAAAGTGTCGCGTGTTGGCGAGCAAACGATGCTGGCGCAAATAATCCGGCTGGTCGAGGAAGCCCAGGGCTCAAAAGCCCCTATTCAAGCTTTTGCGGACCGTGTTTCGGCATGGTTTGTGCCGCTGGTAATTGGTATCGCCCTTGTTTCGTTTTTGGTTTGGTTCTTTGCGTTGGGGGCGAGTTTTGTCTCGGCGCTGATGGTATTTACCGCTGTTATTGTCATTGCCTGCCCCTGCGCACTTGGCCTCGCGACGCCGACGGCGATTATGGTGGGTACAGGCATGGGCGCTGAGCGTGGCATCCTAATCAAGGGCGGTGAGCCGCTCGAGATGGCTCGCAAAGTCACGGCAATTGTGTTTGATAAAACCGGCACTCTTACTAACGGCAAACCAGAGGTCACTGATATTGTCGCATTGTCTGACAGGGCTGATGCTGAGGTTGTTACTATTGCCGCAAGCCTCGAACGCATGAGCGAGCACTCTCTCGCCGATGCCATCACCGGGCACGCACTAGCGCATGAGTATACTCTGCACGATGTAACGGGCTTCGAAGTGGCCCCAGGAAAAGGTGTCTCAGGCGTAATAGCAGGGACCAAATACTATTTTGGTAATCATAAGCTGCTACCCGCTACACTCGTGCTGACAAAAGATGTGAAAGCGCGGATTGTTTCGCTGGAAAGTGCCGGAAAGACGGTCATGATGCTCGCAACGGCTACAGAAACCATCGGCCTTATCGCTGTAGCTGACACGGTTAAAGCAACATCGGCGGGTGCAGTTACGGCCCTGAAAAAGCGAGGTATTGAGGTGTGGATGCTCACCGGTGACAATAAACGGACCGCACATGCCATTGCTGCACTTCTCGGTATCGACCATGTGCTTGCCGACGTATTACCAACCGAGAAAGTATCTCAGATTAAAAAACTGCAGGCTTCCGGCAAAGTCGTTGCCATGGTTGGTGACGGTATCAACGATGCACCTGCACTTGCGCAAGCAGATTTGGGCATTGCGATGGGCGGTGGCACGGATGTGGCCATGGAGGCGGGTGGCATCGTTATCGTCAAAAACGATTTGCGCGACGTGGTGCAAGCCATAGCAATCTCGAGATCAACAGTGCAAAAGATACATTCGAACCTCTTTTTTGCGCTCATATATAACGTTATCGGCATACCAATCGCTGCTGGCGTATTTCATTTTGCGGGGCTGGTACTCAGGCCAGAGCTGGCTGGGCTTGCTATGGCGCTCAGTTCGGTCTCGGTTGTGACCAATTCGCTTTTGCTGCGCACCGAACGACCCGGCAAGCTTAACCTCGTCTCGCGCATCGCACCAATACTCATGATTGTGCTGTTTACCTTGCTCTTCATCATCTCCGCCCGCCTCGGCTCTGGCATGTAGTGTCATCAATCCGAACCCGTCATCACCGCAGCAATCCGCTGTACAGCGGAGGCGACCGGCAATTATAAACGGCGGAGCCACTCATCTGTGTGGCAAGATGGTGGTGACGGTGTTTTCAGCCCCCGGTGCTTCGCTGTCGTATGTATCTGATACGCATCAAATTGTGTGATGTTTGCCGAGCATCGGCTTCATGCGGGGAAAATACCTCGCGGTTTGCCGTGTGGGCTTCGGTTACGAAAAATAATCTTAGTGAAACCCCGTGCATATTATGGGGGAACTTGGCTTAAACGTTAGCGGTAGATGTTCACGATTTTGGGCTGAGGTTGGCCTTTTCTGTATTCATCCAAAATATTTTGATAAGTATCGAGACCCAAAAAGCCTCGCCACGCCATTACTTGGAGCGAAAGATTGGTCTCGGCCCCAAGACCAATAAGGCTGTGCCTAGCAAGAACTTGGCGACGCCTGAATTGCCCTAATATACCATTGTGATTTGTGAGTATACCGACAATACCATGGACGCCAACGCCCAGACCCTCATTGGAAATGGTTCTTGCGGGCAGGTAGAGCCTACGGGTCAGTCTGCTATCACTGTCTGGTATGATATCAGCGTTGACCGCATCGTCGTCGTTCGGGCAGATTCCAACGGGCTGGCGCCTGTCCATGGTATCATATGCAAATGTATGGCAATTGTATGCGTCGGTGTCTTGAGGGAGTGGCACTAAATGCTTTGTAAAATATGTCGTAACACGCTCAGTTATAGTTGACGGGAGCGTAAACGTCATCTTTTCTACTGCGTCGGAATCATAATATTCGGGTTTGTGAGGTTCGTTGCCGCGACCATATGACCAAAGTACGTGGCCTCTACTGTTATCAATCCCGACTACTCTATGGTACTCAGTATTTTGTGAGTAACCCGAACCGTTGAGGATTCTCGTCTGAATAGTATTGAAGGTGATATTTTGTAATTCCAGGGATGTCATCTAAAACACATAATAACATATTAGTAAAACTAGTACAAAAACTGATAGGTAAGCTTCGCGGTTTTAAAAAAGCGTCAGCTGTATATAATGATAGTTATGGGCAGAATCTACCCTGGGCGTATAGTGTGGTTTAAATCGGGGTTTTTGTGGCCGCTTAACAAAGTAAAAAAGGTGCTTAGTAATGCTCGAAAAGATTATTAAAAATTTGATTTATATCATCGTTTTGGCTATCGCTGCGGTTTTTTTGGCTTTGGGTGCGGCCAATCTTGTGAATGACCATGATGACGTGGTTAATACACAAATCGTCAAGTAGACTCAGGTACTCTAGAATTGGCTGAGTGCCAATAATGTTTTGAAGGCGACAGTTTATGCGAATGTACGGTCGTACAGATACTTCAGGAATGCTGGGTCGTTATGGTCAACAGTCTTCAGGCCCGCATCGAGCGACGCGATACTTTGCATATCTTCATCCGATAGCTCAAAATCAAAAATGTTAAAGTTTTCGACCATGCGCTCTTTTTTGACCGACTTCGGGATTGCTACGACGCCCCGCTGCACATTCCAGCGTAAAATAACTTGGCCAATCGTTTTGTCGTATTTTTTGGCGATGGTGCCGAGCAGCTCGTTTGCGAATATATCGTGTTGGCCTTCGGCAAACGGTGCCCAGCCTTCGTGCACGATGCCGAGCTCGGCTAGGAATGCGTGGGCCTCAACTTGCTGATTGAACGGATGGGTTTCAATCTGGTTTACGGCTGGCTTGATGCGGGCGTTGTAGTGCAGGTCATATGCCTGAACGGTGTTGAAGTTGGATATGCCGATAGCCTTGAGTTTGCCTGCGTCATACATCTTTTCTAAGCCTCGCCACGCGCCGAAGACATCGCCATATGGCTGATGCAGTAGGTACAAATCTACGTAGTCGAGACCTAACTTGTCGAGCGAGCGTTGCGCGGCTGCTTGGGCCTTTTCTTCGCCTGCGTCAGCTATCCAGAGCTTACTGGTGATGAAGAGCTCATCGCGTGGTATGCCGCTTTGCTTAATCGCCCTGCCGACGGCCTCTTCATTGCCATAAGAAGTCGCCGTGTTGATGAGACGGTAGCCGACTTCGAGTGCGCTTAGCACACTACGCTCGGCCTCTTCGGTGCTCATCTGGAAAACGCCGAAACCCAAAATCGGCATTTCATTGCCAGTGTTCAGTGTAACTGTTGGTACTTTTGCCATAATAATCCCCCCTTTTTTATAACCGTATAATTTATTGACCTACTACTAAGCGTAGAACCTTAAAGTACTTTAACGCAAGGCTTTTTCGTCGCAATATAACAAATGACCTCAAAATAGAGGCCAAATTACTTTTGCCTCCCTGATTAGTTGGTCGTGAAGCCTAGGCGTATACCGCCAGAAGGATCGGGATATGAAAAGCTAGGAAGTAAATAATTTGAAGTTTTAAGGCATTTTTACGGTATAGCGGTGTATTAACTATTGCCGTAATTGTTCCTAAAATCATGTACGCGATGCCAATATATAAAATCAGCCGAGTGAAAAGATGTATTTCAGGGCTTTGCACCAATACTAAATTCATTACCAAAAGCGCCATGGTCATGCCATATGCACTTATACTATGAACCTTGCCTCGCCACCCTTCTCTGTCGGGAAAGAAAGCTGCTACAACCGTACTAATCAAGCCAATGACTGCTGCAATCCCAAAAATCAGTCCAAGATCAAACGTAGGCATGAACCAGCCAAAAATAAATACGAAAAACAAACTAGCTACAATCAGTTCCAGTATCCCGTAAATAATGTGGTATCTAGAACTTCGAGACGCATGTTGGCTTATGGTTTTTCCCGGGGTCTGGGAGATGGTGTCGCAATAGAGCATAGGTACCCAACCACATCATTAGTATAGAAATTAAGCCGAGTTGTTTAATCATGCATGCAGTATATCAAAAGACCTCTGCGGAGGTCTTTTGATATAAGCGATGTTGGGCGAAAACTATTCTTTCATATATAGTGATGGATGTGAGAAATTCATACATAGCAGGCGGTTTACTTATGGTTTTTATTGTTTGGGCGGGGGTTGCCGGTGCGTCTGATCCAAGTGGTTTCTCTGTGCTGGCTCCAATAGGTCTTCTCGTAGGGACTCTTATAGCTTGGCCGTTTATGTATCTAGCAGATAAAAAGCCTAGTAGTAGTGCTAACCCACCCAATCTTGATTTAAAAGCTTCAAGTTATAAATATCTCAAGATATTGATATTTGGTCTGCTAGGAACTATTTTATTTAGTGCATTGCTTGCATTTATATTGCTTAAAGTTTCGGATTAGCCTAAAAAATAATCCCTTTTTGCATAGCGCTTATGTTTGGCTCCGGCTGCTCATGCATCGGTCGCTGCACAGCGGACTCCTTTGGCTTCTTACAGAGAAAAATACTTCATACTTATCTCTGCTGCGTCACCTACGCCGAACCAGCGACTACACATGACTTCGTCATGCTGTCGCCGGCCCAAGCCAAAAGCAAAGCCAAATAAAAAGCCCCTCTTGCGAGGGACTCTTTATTTGATTCGCACTAGAAGACACATTGCAAACCGCAAGTGTAGATTAAGCGCAGCCCTAACCACCACCTCTGGTGGTGACTGAGCCCAAGGTT
>CAYZFT010000006.1:0-31069 GCA_964477925.1 uncultured Candidatus Saccharibacteria bacterium | reverse complement strand
TGTCATGTGTAAAGCATACCAAAAAAGACGGTTTTGTTTTTAGGGGGCTATAACTGACGTGGCAGCTTCCGCATTTGCCGACGTCCCAAAAGGGACATTGCTAGTTAGTTTTAAATTAACGCTTGGACGTCTCGCGTTTGCGGGTAAAGATTTGCGTACCAACGAAGCGATTGCAGCGCTCCGCAATGATGAGTCAAGGGTGACGAACGATTACTTATATTATTTCTTGTCACATTTTGACTGGATGGACTATGCAGCATCTGATAAAAAAGTAAAAGGATTTACGCTAAACAAAGCAAAACTTCACGAGATATTGATTACATATCCGGAATCGCTTGAAGAGCAGCGGCGGGCGGTGGAGCGGTTGGATGCGGCTTTTGAGAAGATTGATCGGGCTATTGAGTTGACCAAGAAGAATATTCAAAATGCTCGAACTTTGTATTATCAGGCATGCGCTGAAATTCTCAGAAATGTGAGAGGCGAAGAAAGTTGCCTGAATGATGTTTGCACGATAGACTCGAAACTGGTTGACCCTCGGTATGAACCATACAGCGATTATATTCACGTTGGCGGTGCGAATATCGAATCGGAAACAGGGAAGTTGATTAGCCTGAAAACTGCAAAAGAAGAAAAGCTAATTTCGAGCAAGTTTCCTTTTGATGATTCTGTAATTTTATATAGCAAAATACGTCCGTATTTGAAAAAGGTTGCTCGACCAGACTTCGTAGGGCTGTGTAGCGCGGATGTTTATCCGCTTTCGCCAACGGGTGAGTTAAGAAAAGACTACTTATACTACCTTCTGCTATCGGACGACTTTACTCAATATGCCATTTCTGGGTCAGAGCGGGCAGGTATGCCGAAGGTCAATAGGCCGCACCTGTTTGCTTACACATTTACGCTACCATCGCTGTCAGGCCAAGATGATATTACCAAAAAGCTCGATGACATTTCTGCAACGTCATCTTCATTGGTTACAAAGTATCAGTCAAAAGTTATTATGCTACGCGCCTTAAAGCAATCTCTATTAACACAAGCATTCTCACGGGATAAGGTAGAATAGAGTTATGAACGAAGCGACTACTCGGCGTGAGCTGATTGACCCGAAATTGACCGAGTGCGGCTGGGGGCAAAATGTTACGACTGGCTCACAGGTGGTGGCGGAGTATGTGTTTACCGACGGCCGCTTGATAGGCGGTGGGCAGCGTGGCAAGACTAAAAAGGCTGACTATGTGTTAACGTACAAAAACCAAAAGCTCGCTATAGTCGAGGCCAAGGCCGAGGACAAAGAGATTACCGATGGGCTAGAGCAAGTGAAGAGTTACGCGGCAACGCTGGGGATTCGTTATGTCTATAGCACCAACGGTCACGGTATTTACTGTTTTGACATGAAGGCTGGTCGGGGCGAAGAAGTGAATGGGTATCATACGCCCGATGACTTGTTTGTGATGACCTACGACGATGTGAATGACACGCAGTATCGTGCTCTGACGGAGCCGTATGAGATCATCAAACATCGACCGCGCTACTACCAAGAAAATGCCATACATGCGGCCACGAAGGCGATTTCTGGCGGTGAGAACAGGGTGCTTTTGACACTTGCGACTGGTACAGGCAAAACGACCATCGCGTTTCAGATAGCGTGGAAACTCTACCAAGCGCGCTGGAATAAGCGCGGTGATGACCGCCGACCACGTATCCTGTTTCTGGCTGACCGCAACATACTGGTCGAGCAGGCCATGGGCGATTTCGAACCATTTGGCGACATGGCGGTACGCATAAATGGCGAAGCGGTGCGAAAAAGCGGCAAGATACCAACAAACGGTAGTGTGTTCTTTAGCATTTACCAGGCGATGACAGGTGGTCCAGCAGACAACCCATATTTCAAAGATTACCCAAGCGACTACTTTGACCTTATCATCATCGACGAGTGCCACCGCGGCGGCGCAAGCAATGACGGCAACTGGCGGGCGGTGCTGGACCATTTTAGCGGCGCGACACACCTGGGGTTGACCGCGACGCCAAAGCGCGACGACAACATCGACACGTACAAATACTTTGGCAACCCTGTCTACACGTACTCACTCAAACAGGGCATAGAAGACGGATTTTTGACGCCGTTTAAGGTTAAGCGTATAACGACCACGATGGACCGCTACGTGTTTAACCCGCAAGACTTCGTCGAAAGTGGCGAGGTGGATGAGGCGCGCGAATACACGCTGAGCGATTTTAACAAGGCAATATACCTGCCAGAACGCGAAGAGCGCATGGCGGAGATACTGCTCGAGCAGATTAACCCGAACCAAAAGACGATTGTGTTCTGTAACGACGAAAAACACGCCGCCATGATACGTGATGCAATCAATAAACATAAACCTGCTGGTACATTGGGCGATGACCGTAACTACTGTGTACGCATAACGTCTACAGAAGGCGCAATCGGTGACGGGTACTTAGAAGAGTTCCGCGACAATGAAAGGCAAGTGCCGACCATCGTGACGACGAGTCGTAAACTCAGCACCGGTGTCGATGCTCGCAATGTGCGGTTTGTAGTGCTGATGCGCAATGTCGGGAGTATGGTAGAATTCAAGCAAATTGTCGGTCGTGGCACGCGCATCTACGACGACAAAGATTATTTCACGATTGTTGATTTTTACGGTAACGATACAAAGTTTGAAGACCCCGAATGGGACGGCGAGCCACAGGAGATCGAAACCGCAAATGTAACTGACCCCGAACCAACGACCGTAACAGCGACTGGCGTGGTGTATGGTACACCGGAGGGTGATGACAGCGAAGTGAACGAGCCTGAACCAGCGTACGATGGAGGAGTTGCTGCTGATCCACTCATAGAGCCAAAGCAAAAAACGGTTGTGAGGCTGGATGATGGCAAAGAGCGAGAGATCAAGTACACAGTCGATACAAAGTTTTATATGGACGGTCGAGCAGTCGGCCCGCATGAGTTTTTGGAGAAATTGTTTGGCCAACTGCCAGAACTTTTCAAAGACGAAGACGACCTGCGTGCGCAATGGAGCGACCCGCGTACTCGTGAATTGTTGCTGCAAGGTTTAGCTGAGCGTGGCTTTGAGGAAGACAAACTTCAGGCATTAAAACAGCTGTGTGATGCCGAAGCTAGTGATGTCTATGATGTGCTGCGCTACATAGCATATGCAAAAGACACGATGACCCGCGTTGAGCGTGCTGGGATTGTGCGTGAATACTACCTCGACCAGCTGGACGACAAAGAGCGTGGATTTGTCGGTTTCATACTCGACACTTACGAGCAACAGGGCGAAAAAGAACTCAGTATGCAAAATCTCACAAGCCTAGTCCGCCTGCGCTACCGCACTATGCGCGACGCCACCGAGCTGCTTGGTTCTGCCGAGGAAATTGTGCAAGATTATCTAGTGCTTCAAAAAGAGCTCTACGCAGCGGTCGAGGGATAAATGATAAAAGACGATTTTATCAGCAGCGCTACTAGTGATGTATCTTTATGAATACTATCTAAACTAGTGCACTGTTTATGCCTGGCTTATAGGTAGGATCTGGGTAAAAGACACAAAAAAGACACAAAACAGAAACCGTATGATACAATCGTTGTATGCACCCGATACAGCAAAAGTTACTCGACATTGCGAAGCTTGAGAATATCGAGAGCCTGCGGCGGGTGGATTTGGTGGAGATGGTTAACTGCGAGTATCCATCTCAAATTACGCACCACCTTAACCAACTCATAAAACGTGGTGACTTGGTGCGCAAAGACGGCAGGTTAGTACCAGCACTTCGCACTTCGTCGGGCTTGGTGATGATACCAGTCATGGGTGAGGCCGATTGTGGTGCAGCGACCAAGTATGCCGATGGGCGCATTATCGACAACTTGGCTGTGTCGCCTTCGGTCTTAAAACCGAAATTGTCAGATCGTTTGTATGCCTTGCTCGCCCGCGGCGACTCAATGAACCGCGCCGAGGTTGGTGGGAAAACAATCGAAGATGGTGATTATATCGTCATAGAAAAAAAGGACAACTATGTGCCAAAAGACGGTGACGTCGTGGTTTCGATTGTCGCGGGCCTCGCCAATGTCAAACGTCTGCGCCGCGATAATGTGCGTCGTCGTGTACTGCTCCTGTCTGAGTCACACCGTCAGCAAGACTACGCACCTATCATCATTAGCGACAAAGACAATTTTGCCGTCGAGGGTAAAGTGGTGGACGTGATAAAAGGTGTGAAACAATGAGTGACGAGCTGGCAAAAATAGCGATATTTCAGAAAAAAGAGATTCGTAAACAGCTGCACGGCGGCGAGTGGTGGTTTGTGATAAACGACGTCGTGGCGGCCCTGACAGATACGAGCGATTCCGCTCGGTATGTACGTGACTTACGGTATCGTGACGAAGCAATTAAAGATTTGTTTGAGCGGGGTGGCGCAAAAGGGGCGTCGCAAATTTCGACGCCCCTTGACCTAAAATTTGATACACAAGGTGGCAAACAGGCGTTTAAATGCTGGGACACGGAAGGCATCTTTCGCCTAATCCAGTCTATCCCAAGCAAAAAGGCCGAACCGTTCAAGCGCTGGCTGGCGCGAGTCGGCTACGAGCGCGTGCAAGAAATCGAGAACCCGAAAAGGAGACCGAAAAGAAAGTCCTCAACAAGCAAAATTATAAGCCTAAAAGCGAAGGTAGGAGTATAGAACAATGAACGAGATTATTTGCCCGCATTGTAAGAAGGCGTTTAAGGTTGATGAGGCGGGGTTTGCTGACATTGTAAAGCAAGTGCGCGACCATGAGTTTGAAAAAGAAATACACGAAAAAATAGAAGCCGCTGAAAGAGACAAACAGAGCGCCGTAAAACTAGCGGAAGCGAATGCAAGAAATGAGCTACAATCCCAGCTATCTAAAAAAGAGACTGAGCTTGCCGAAGTAAGGGCTCAGCGCGATGTCGTAGTAGGTGAGCTTAAATCAGAAAAAGACGCTGAGATTGCCCGCTTGCAGGCCAGGGTTGTCGCTGCCGAGACCGAAAAAAGGCTTGCTGTAAATGAGGCGGTGAATAAGGTCGAAAAAGAACGCGATGAATTGAGCAACAGGTTGAGTGCCACTGAAATGGCAAAAAAACTAGCGGTCACTGAGGCGGTCGATGAGTTAAAGGAGCACTATGAAGATCGTATAGGCACGCTTGAAGGCGATCTGAAAACTGCGAATAGTGCGGTGGCTTTATACAAGGACATGAAGACGAAACTTTCCACCAAAATGCTTGGCGAGACTCTGGAGCAGCACTGCGAAATAGCATTCGAGCAGTTACGATCTACTGGTGCTTTCAGAAATGCCCAATTTGGTAAGGACAACGACGCAAGCTCTGGTAGCAAGGGTGACTATATCTACCGCGAGTTTGACGACAATGGTGTTGAACTCACCTCAATCATGTTTGAGATGAAAAACGAGTCAGATACTACGGCCACCAAGCATAAAAACAAAGAATTTTTTAAAGAACTCGATAAGGACAGAACAGAGAAAAAATGTGAATATGCTGTCATGGTAAGTATGCTAGAGGCAGACAGTGAATTATACGCTGGTATTACAGACGTGTCTCATGAATATTCCAAGACATATGTGATTCGTCCGCAGTTTTTTGTCCCGATGATAACTTTACTTCGCAACGCATCATTTAGCTCACTGCAATATAAAGCAGAGTTAGCGCTCGTAAAGAATCAAGAGCTCGACATCACTCATTTTGAAGACACCGTCAAAGATGTCTCGAAGTACCTAGAAGACAATTACAATGCAGCGCATACAAAATTTGATAGCGCGATTAAGTCAATTGACGAAGCAATAAAAAAGCTAGAAAAAACAAAAGAATTTCTACAGGGTTCAGAAAAGAATCTACGTCTCGCATCTGGGAAAACTGATGAATTAAGCATTAAGAAATTAACGCGCGGCAACCCAACCATGGCAGCCAAATTTGCCGAGCTGGGTGATGACCAGTAGCAATCTCATGTGTTGTATCGCCCACTATAACCCCGAAGCTTTGTAGACAGTATAGATGTAAGGTATACTAGTGGGGTAAGCATAAGGAGTGGCCTATCTGGTTCGAACGCGTTAAACGAGTTGTGTTGGTTCTCATCGGGGGTTGTATCACTGCAGTTGGCCTGCAGTTTTTCTTGCTTCCGAACCATTTGCTTGACGGTGGCGTGACCGGCGTGTCGATTATCGCAGCGCATGTGTCGGGTCTGCCGCTGGGCTTACTCCTATTACTTTTGAACATCCCATTTGTCGTACTCGGTTATAAAAAGTTTGGCAAAGAGTTTGCCGTGCTGTCGGTTGTCGGCATTACGACACTCGCATTACTGACATTTGTGCATGTCTCGCACGGTTTTACTGACATACCGATGCTCGCGTCGGTTTTTGGCGGTATGATTGTCGGTCTTGGTGTTGGCCTAGTGGTACGTTACGGTGGCATACTCGATGGGTCAGATACGATTGCGGTACTCATCGACCGGGTGACAGTGTTTTCGGTAAGTGAGGCAATCATGACCATTAACAGCGTGATTATTATGCTGGCGGGTTTCGTCTTTGGCTGGGAAGAGGCTATGTATTCGCTCATCGCGTACTTTGTCGCACACAAAGCAATTGACGTGGTGGTCGAGGGGCTCAACGAAGACCGCTGTATGTGGGTCGTTAGTATGCAAGTGCGCGACATTGGCAACATAGTAAACCAGATGATAAAAGAGCCGGTGACGTATTTTAAAGAGAGCACACCGGGTGACAAAAATGAGCCACACGGCATTATGTTGGCGGTAATCTCGCGCTTTGACGAGCAAAAACTGAAAAGCGCCATTCGCGCCGTTGACCGACATGCTTACGTCGTCATAACCAGCGCCCACGAAGTTGTCGACCGTGTCTCAGAGGGCTCACTCTACCGCGAAGCCTAGTTAAGCTGTTGACCATTCTCATCTTGAAGAACTTCGGCAGGGGATATCTGTGGATTTGTAGCAGATGAAGGAGTGGGTTCTGGCTGTGGCCATGGCTCGGCCGGGGTGACCTGTGTAAGCTTGATGTCGCGCAGTGAGTCGCGGATTTCAAGGATGGCGTTTTCTATTTTGCGACGTCGGAGGCTGTGCAGCACGTACAAGACAATGATGACGATGGTGAGGATTATAGAGGGTATGACTGTCCAGGTGATGATTTTGCCCAGCTCGTCCTGAATGCTTGAGTTTACGTTGTTGGTTACATTGGTGCCGAGCGCGTCCTGGAGTGAGGTAATATCCATAAACATAAGTATAACCCATATAAGACACACATACCCTGGCTGGTAGAAAATGTTTGGGGACAAGGCGGCAGTTTGTTAGAGTGTTGGTATGAAACAACATAATCATACAAAAGCGGCGGATGCCGCGCCAACTGCTGCGGCGGTTGAAAGCAGGGCAATTTATGTCGCGTGTGCGAGTGGTTTGCTCGGGTTTGGTACTGCACTTATCGCGTTTTGGGGCAGAGACGTAGCAATGTTTGAACGGGGCATTTCGATTGGTTTCGTCGCCTCTGTACTAGGGGGTGCACTTGCGCTCGTCGTGTACGCGCTTACAATCTACGATAAAGATACGATTACTGGAGAAAGCCGTTTCAGCCGCTTCAAGCAGCATATGGGGATTTGGTCGTTGGCACTTGTGCATGGGCTGCTCGCATTTATGTTGTATGTGTTCTTGTTCCGTGTTGTCGATCGTTCATTTATAGGGGTCATGCTCGATCAGTGGGCGTCGTCGGTCCTCGTTGCGCTCGCCGTGGGGCTCGCAGGGTACTACGTCTATCTGTCTGCGGTGGCTATGAGTACGATGCGTATCGCTGGGCTGCTGGTGATTTTCCTGGTGACTGGTATGTTTGTCAGTATGTTGACTGCACAAGATCCACAGTGGTGGTCGTTGCACTTTAGCTCACTTGGTGCAGGCGAGGGTGTATCTGGCTATGCCTTTAACGGGACGCTCGTTATTACTGGCGCGGTCGTGCTGGGGCTTGTCCAGTATGTTGCGGGCGATTTTGCCCGTTTACAGAGCGCTCAAAAGATTGGTCCCCGCGATAAGACGGCAATACTTATGACGGCAATCGTCGGTATAGGCATCGCACTCGCATGTGTCGGTATATTTGAATACAACGTATTTCCACTCATGCATAATCTCTCGGCAACAGGCATGGCGGTGTGTTTCATCGGCATCATCGCAGCACTTCGCCAGCTTACACCCGATTACCCTCGGGCATTTTTTGTTGCTTCATATAGCTTGCTGGCAGGCTTGCTCGTAAGTGTATGGCTTTTTGCCTTTGCTGGCTACTTTAACCTCACCGTCTTTGAGCTGGTGGCCGCATCGGTCATCATGACGTGGCTTGTCGTATTTATCCGCCAGACGGCGGCACTGGTTGACGACGACGCGGCAGCACGCCTCTAAGGCTCAGTGTCTCGCCTTTCCCTTCGGCGTATAATAGGCTGTATGGATATGCCTAAATTATCTGACGAGGAAAGGGAAGTATTGTTCGGCGGTGGCACAGAGGCACCGTTTAGCGGGGCACTACTTCATGAGTCGCGGGAGGGGTCATTCAACTGTAAAAATTGTGGGCATGAGCTGTTCTCGAGCCAAACGAAATTTGATAGTGGCAGCGGCTGGCCGAGCTTTACCGAGCCGGCCAACCGCGAACATGTAGTGCTCAAAAAAGATACAAGCTACGGCATGGAACGCGTGGAAGTCATCTGTGCTAACTGCGGGGCGCACCTCGGGCATATGTTTGATGACGGCCCGCGTGAGGCTGGCGGCAAACGTTATTGCATCAACTCGGTCTGTCTCAATTTCACGCCTAAGCAAACTGACTCTGGGGATAAAACGTGAGCACGCAGACGGTAGTTATAGCTGGCGGGTGCTTTTGGGGGCTTGAGGAGCTGTTCCGTGACCAACCAGGCGTGATTGACACAGAGGTTGGCTATGCTGGCGGCACCAGCGACAATCCGACGTACGAAAACCACCCCGACACGCCGAAGCCATACGGCTGACGTATGACCCGACAGTGACGAGCTACGGGCAATTGCTCGACTTTTTCTTCCGCATACATGACCCGACGACCAAAAATCGCCAAGGCAACGATATTGGCACGTCGTACCGTTCGGCCGTGTTTTATGCAAACGATGATGAGCGTCGTACGGCAGATGCAATGATACAAACGGTCAGTGCCTCGGGGCTTTGCACGGGGCCAGTCATGACGACGCTCGAAAAGCTTGGTACGTTTTACTCGGCCGAAGATTATCACCAAGACTACTTGCAAAAACACCCCGGTGGCTACACCTGCCATTATGTGCGCCAGGAGCAGGCATTTACGGGCACAGCCTAAACGGACTAAATACTTCGCACCATGAGACT
Source organism: uncultured Candidatus Saccharibacteria bacterium (assembly GCA_964477925.1). Lineage (GTDB taxonomy): Bacteria > Patescibacteriota > Saccharimonadia > Saccharimonadales > UBA4665 > JAGXIT01. Next base: position 21,688 of record CAYZFT010000006.1, on the reverse strand, counting down.
ATCTGTCCACATCAAACCAAACACTAAACACCGCGAAAGCGTCGAACAGCTCGACGATGGGAGCTACGTGGTGCACACTAAAGCGCCGGCAGTCGAAGGCAAGGCCAATGCCGCGATTGTCAGACTACTGGCAGCGCACTTTGGCGTCGCGCGCTCACACGTTAGCCCCATCCGCGGTGCTACCTCACGCCATAAAATCGTTGAAGTTACTCAGTAAGCGCAGTACTGGTTAATAACATTGTAAAAAATACTGTATGCGAACAGAGACGTGCGCGAGCTATTGACTCGCTAATCACGCTCATGCTACCATGCTTATGAAAGTTAAAAAATAACACAATCAAAAAAGGGAAAAACATGGCATACCGTCAAGATATACTAGACCGTCGTAAATTAGCAGACAGATCACGGAGAGTCCTGCACTTGGCGCTTGTGGCGACATTTCTTCTTACATTCGCCTCGACCATCTTCCCTAGTAGCAAAGCATCAGCCGTCGTACAAAATTGTACGTGGGTTGGCGGCACTAATACTGACTTCAGTACGGCTACAAACTGGACTGATTGTGGGGGTGGCGTGCCACTTGACGGCGATACAATCTCGATTGATGTCTCAGCCTCACCAACAGACGTAGTGCTCACAAACGACCTGACTGTTAACTATAGTGGCATCAATGTTGTTACCACGGCTGGGAGCGGTCTGCTTGAAATTGCCGGCGACATCTCGGTGGGTGGTCCCATCGGCATCAGCGGCCCCAAGCGACTGCGTCTTTCTGGCGATGTGACACTTAGCGCCAACGCGGTCGTCACGGGCTTTCTTGAATTGTTTGACACGACTGCCGGCGTTGGCGGTGGTCTAAACCTGGGGGCCTATAATTTATCGACATTTAATGTCGGATCTGGTCTGTCTGCTATCAATATCTATAGTTCGGCGATAACCGGAACAGGTAATCTAGCTCTCAACGCCGACGGTGATACTGGCATCAACCGCATCACAGTTGGGCTTCTATATGGTGGGGCTTATCCAATCTTGCCAACAGACATCTCATCTTGGACTGGTGATTTTACGGTTTCACACGGCTTCGTCGAGATTAACCCGCAAATTGCACTGTCGGCAGATAATGCCTTCAATATCGGAGCTGGCGCTACATTACGGCTCTTCCACCGCAATGGCGCTACAGTTCCGAGTCCGTTAACCTTAGAAGGCAGCAGTTACGGCACGGGTTGGGGCAAGGTCGCTGTCGACTTTGATTACAACGCTAACGCTGGTGATGCGTTTAATGCGCAGTCAAGTGTTGTCTGGTCTGGCCCTATCACGTTAAATTCAAACGTCGAAGTTAGTGGAACAGGTAATTTTAAAATGACTGGTACGGCAGCCAAGAACGGCCATACGATTACCGTTCTGAGCGGAGAAAATGCAACCATCACCGATGAGTCTACCGTACCTCCTGTAGCAGACACGACTGACCCAACAGTAAGCCTGACCGCTCCAGCGGCGGGTACGGTAAGTGGGACGGTCGACTTGACGGCAACCGCAAGCGACAATGTCGGTGTAGCAAAGGTAGAATTCTACAAAGGCGCTACGAAGCTTGGCGAGGACACAACTGCACCATACAACTACTCATGGGATACGACAGCCGTAACCAATGGCAGCTTTGACCTAACGGCAAAAGCATTTGACGCGGCTGGTAACTCAAAGGTGAGTGACCCTGTGACAACTGTTGTCGTGAGCAACGCAGGCACACCCGCTGCCTTTGAAGTGACCAACAAAGACGGCGTAACCAAGAGTTCTGTCGCACTCAGCGGTAGCTGTGCCCAGAGTGTTAGTGGGACGAACGCCACCATAACCGTACCAACCGACCTTGCGAGCAAAACCATGTTGACGGCTATCGGCTTTACCTCACAGTGTGCGTCTTCGGGTGGCACCGTGCAGGTCACGATTGACCTAGGCAAACAGTACGGCGATTTGAGCGGCATCAAGGTGTACAAAGACCAAAGCGGTGGTACAGTCAAAGACATTACTACCGGTGCCACCATTGAAAACCGCACTGTGTCTGGTAAGACAACAACCTTCGTCATCTATAGCGTTACCGATGGTAGTGCCGGCGACACCGACGGCTTGGCAAACGGCACAGTCGTCGACCCTGTCTACGTGCTCGATGCGACCACAGTTACACCGGCTGCCGCCGCGAGCGCAGCCGCCAAGCTTGCTGACACTGGTACAAAAGTTGCTATGTATGCCTCTTTGGCTGGTCTGATTATCGTTGGCGCAACCGAAGTTGCCAACAAGAAGCAGTCTGTCTGGCGCGCCCAAACCCGCCGCTAGTACGCCCCTTGTTTTTACGGGAAAATCTCAACTAAAAAATAGCACCGCAATCGGTGCTATTTTGGGCATGTGCAGTGTTCGGCTAGGTAGGACAGGACGGTCTAGTATGCCGCCAAAACCAGGAGAATTTTTAGCTAATCAATAGTTAACCCGAGCTCGACATAACAGTCGACCTCAGGAGGGGCAGGCTCGCCACGTTCCGCGACCTTGGGAACTTCTACCATGAAAGCATAGCTTTCAGGTTGGTGTTTCCTTTAAGAACCGCCACTGGCGGCTCTCACCGCCCCAATCTTTATTCGGAATGAATCCGAACAAAGAGCTCGGTCGCCCCTAAAGGCGCTGCTAGCGCAACGCTTCTGGCGACGAGTAAGACGGTACTCAGGTTTTTATGTCGAGCTGGGGTTAGTTACTGTTTGCCGCTGTCATTTTGGCCCCTCAATCGCTGCCAGGGCAGACTCCGCTCGAGTCGGATGACGGTGTGGTATATACTGAAGCTATGAAAATGACACGAACAAAAACAACACGGTTTGTGCTTGCTGTAATTGCAGGTCTAGCCGCTGGGTTGGTCGCGGGGATGAATGTAGATTGGCGGTTTGCACTGCTTGTTGGGTGGGACGCAGCTGTCGTTATTTTAGTAGGACTCATATGGAATGACTTCCGGAGGCAGACAGCCGCAGAGACAGCCGAGGTTGCCCGGCGAGATGATATGGGGCGCTCGGTGCTTGATGGTATTGTGTTGCTCACGAGTGTTGCGAGCATCGCTGCGGTCGTGAGCCTGCTGACAGACAAAAGTACTGACCTGTGGCATGTCGCGTTTGGGTTGGTCAGTATTGTGCTCTCGTGGGTTGCGGTGCATACGTTGTACACATTGCGCTATGCGGCGCTGTATTACCGCAATATCGAAGGTGGTATCGATTTTGGTGGCTCCGACAAGCCAGTATTTAGCGATTTTGTGTACCTAGCATTCACTATCGGCATGACGTACCAAGTGTCAGATACTAGTATTACTGCCTCAGATATTCGTCGGGTTGCCCTTGGGCATGCTATGATTTCATTTATTTTTGGTGTTGCTATCATCGCGACGACTATCAATTTTTTGGTGAGTCTGACGGGGTAAGTGCTCTCCACGTGCATATTTTGTAGCAGAACCAGAACGGTACAGAGTATACTGCTTAGTATAATCAGGCTTTACCAATGAAAAAACTAGCACCCTATTTTGTCCCGTATGTACTGTGGTTTGTTGCCCTTGTTTTGCTCGTGTGGGGGCAAACGGTGGCGACATTGGCTCTGCCTGACCTCATGGCCGACATCGTCAACAAGGGCATTGTGACGGGCGATACGGCATATATTATGCACATCGGTCTCAAAATGCTGCTCGTGACACTGGCGGGCGGGCTCTGCACGGTTGGGGTTGGTTTTTCGGCGGCGCGGATTGGCGCTGGTTTTGTGCGGCGGCTGCGTACGGCACTGTTTACGCACGTTGAGCATTTTTCTCTGGCAGAGTTTGGTACATTCTCGACGGCCTCACTTATAACCCGAGCGACGAATGATATGCAACAGCTGCAACAAACACTGGTGTTACTACTCCGCATGGCCCTCGTCGCGCCGTTTATGGGTGTTGGCGCTATCATCAAGGCCCACCAGCTATCGCCTAAAATGTCATGGATTATGGCGCTTGCCATTGGCATCATTGTGGCAATTATCGTTGTGATGTTCATCGTCGTGGTGCCAAAGTTTAAGCAGATTCAACTGCTTGTTGATCGGCTGAGCCTGATTACCCGCGAGATGCTAACGGGCATGAGAGTAATCCGTGCGTATCGCAAGGAGAAGCACGAGGAGGACAAGTTCGAAGAAGCCAACCAGACATCAGTGCGACTCAACCTGTTCGTCAACCGCGCCATGACCATCATGCAACCAACCATGATGCTGATTATGAGCCTAACGGCACTAGCTGTAATCTGGATTGGTGCTTACTACGTCGACGCCGGCACCTTGCAACTTGGCAATATGATGGCGTTTATGCAGTACGCTATGCAGGCTGTTATGTCGTTTTTGATGATGACTATGATACTTTTCTTAGCCCCTCGAGCTTGGGTGTCTGCCACGCGCATCAATGAAGTTTTGGCAAGCAAGCCGAGTATCAATGACCCTGACCTGCCGCAAAAAATCCCGCGGACAGGTACTGGCACGGTAGAGTTCCATGATGTTAGTTTCAGCTACGCGAGCTCAGAAGAGCCAGTCTTGTCACATGTCACATTTACCGCCAGGGCGGGGCAAACGACCGCCATTGTCGGTGGCACCGGCAGTGGCAAAACGACGCTCGTCAATTTGATACCACGATTATTTGATGTCAAAAGTGGCGCGGTACTTATCAATGGTATCGACATCCGCGGTGCGACGCAGTCAGACGTACGTGGTTGCATTGGCTATGCTGCTCAAAAACCCACACTGTTTTCGGGGACGATTGCCAGCAATATTGCGTATGGGCAAAAGCTTGATAATGAGCAAATCGCGCACGCAGCAAAAGTGGCGCAAGCAACCGAATTCATCAATCAACTTCCAAAGGGCTACAAAGACCACGTAGCACGGGGCGGCTCAAACCTGTCGGGCGGTCAAAAACAGCGGATTTCCATCGCCCGAGCTATCGCCAAGCAACCAGATGTGTACCTCTTTGACGATAGTTTTTCGGCGCTCGACATGAAGACTGACACGTTGCTTCGTGCGGCGCTTGCCAAAGAGACGGCCGACAAAACTGTCATTATCGTTGCGCAGCGGGTTAGTTCTGTCATGCACGCCGACCAGATTATCGTACTTGATGGCGGCAAAATCGTTGCAACAGGTACGCATAAACAACTTATGCAAGCATCTGACATCTACCGCGAAATCGTCGAGACACAGCTATCGGCCTCCGAGCTAGAGGGGATGAAGTAGCTATGCCACCAAATGCAGGGCGAGGAGGCGGAGTGATGGGCACTGGACGTGGCGGCCCCATGGGGATGATGGGGGTGCCGGCTGCCAAGCCAAAACATTTCAAAAAGACAATGCTAGCCGTCTGGTCATACATGCGACCACATAAGCTCAAACTGTTCTTTGTCGTCGTCTTTGCAGTTGCGAGTACGGTATTCCTCATCTTGGGGCCGCGCATTCTTGGTAACATGACCAACGAAGTCGTCAATGGCTATGTCGCTGGGCAGGCGTATGACAAGATCGTACAAAACCTCCCGAAAGGCGCCAAGATTCCAGCTGGCACAACCGGTGGCATGCTACTCGAGAAAATGCCCGCAAGCGTGACGATACAGATACCGCAAGCACAGCGTGATGCCCTGAAGGCTGCCGACTTCTCTCGGGGGCGTCCTGGCATTAACTACCATGCAATCGCAAACATTGGCTTTTGGCTCATTGGTCTCTACGTACTCAGCTCGGTCTTTGCCTACGCACAAGGCTGGATTATGACCAGCGTCACGCAAGATATCGTCTACCGCCTGCGGCGCAATATCTCGCAAAAGATTAATCGCTTGCCGCTCGGCTATTACGACCACCACCCGTTCGGCGAAGTCATTAGCCGTGTCACCAACGATGTTGATACCATCGGTCAAAGTCTCAACCAGAGCGCCACACAGATTATCACCTCTGTGGTCACAATCATCGGCATACTCATTATGATGCTCACCATCAGCTGGCAGCTAACCTTGCTCGCCGTTGTTGTTTTGCCGCTCAGCATGGGTGTGGTTTCGCTCATCGTCAAGAAATCGCAGCACTATTTCGTCAGTCAACAGGCACAACTTGGCAAGCTTGATGGTCATGTCGAGGAAATGTTCTCGGGGCACACCGTGATGCGCACCTACAACGGCGAGCAGCAGTCGATTGCAAAGTTCGACAAAACCAACCAAGAACTCTACAAAAATGGCTGGAAGGCGCAGTTTTTGTCTGGTCTCATGATGCCGATTATGCAGTTCATTGGTAACTTGGGCTTTGTTGGTGTGGCAGTCGTCGGTGGTAACCTGGCCGTGCGCGGCACGATAAGCATTGGCGATATTCAGGCGTTTATACAGTATATGAACCAGTTTACCCAGCCCATCACGCAGACGGCCAACTCGGCTAATGTGCTGCAAGTTACGGCCGCGGCCGCCGAGCGAGTTTTTGAGTTTCTTGATGAGCCAGAAGAAGTGGTTTTTGCTTCGGAAGCAGAGCTGCCAACACATGTAAAGGGTGCGGTTGTGTTCAAAGACGTCAAGTTTAGTTACAACCCAGACGAACCCACCATCCGAAATTTCAGCGCCAGTGTCGCGCCAGGTCAAAAAGTCGCGATTGTGGGGCCAACGGGAGCGGGCAAGACCACTATGGTCAACTTGCTTATGCGTTTTTATGAGATTGACAGCGGTAGCATAACCATCGATGGGATTGACATGTCTAAACTCGCAAGAGCTGATGTGCGCCAACAGTTTGGCATGGTGCTGCAAGATACCTGGCTGTTTAATGGCACGATTGCCGACAACATCGCCTACGGCAGGCCTGGTGCGAGCCGCGAGGAAGTCATCGCCGCCGCTCGAGCCGCACACGCCGACCACTTTATCCGCACATTGCCGCACGGCTATGACACTGTGCTTGGTGAGGAGACAGACAACGTCTCGGCAGGCGAGAAGCAGCTCCTGACCATCGCCCGAGCCATGTTGGCAGATGCGTCTATGCTCATCCTAGACGAGGCGACAAGCTCGGTCGATACGCGTACCGAGGCATTGATACAAAAAGCCATGGAACGCCTCACGGTCGGCCGTACGAGTTTTGTCATTGCCCACCGCCTCTCGACCATCAAGGGCGCTGACCTCATACTTGTCATGCGCTCGGGCAACATCATCGAGCAGGGTACTCACGATACGCTTGTCAAAGCAGGTGGTTTCTATGCCTCACTATGGAGCAGCCAATTCGCCGACGCCGACCAATTCGAAACCTTGTTATCTTAGGCGACATTGTCTATTGCCACATCAGTTATATAAGCTTAGCATTAACGTATGTCATCAGAGATAGATTCCGAGACTTTGGCAGCATCACCGACCCCTAAAAGGTCAAGTGATTGGGGGATAGAACTGTCCGCTAATAAGTTAAGGAGTCGCTTGATTTTAGCCCGGCGAATCGGCTGCGGTGTGATGGCACTTGGATTCAGTTTTCCGGTTGTTGATGCGGGCTTAACGTATGCGTTTGACCCACCAGATAAAGCGTCAGCACACATACTAGAAGGTGATGAACAGTTTTGCGCCGACAGTGACACTGCTGTTGTGTATGATGATGGCACCGGCCTAGAAACTGACCGCTGGGCAGCAATCATGAATCATGATCTCGTTAGAAGTATCGGCGGCTGCTCGATTTTCATGAAATTCGGTCAACGTTATGATGGTCCCGAGGACACCGCTCGTGCGTTTATGGAAATAATTAGAAGCATAACGCCACCAGGCAAGAAAAAGAAAGTAATCTTAAGCGGTCCCAGCCTGGGTGGAATGATATGGGAAGAAATCATCTCACTACAATCCGTACGGGCAGCTGACTATATTGACCTAAAAGGGGTGATTATGGAGGCCTCCCCTACTGCTATGGCCGATGTCAAGGAAGACGTATTTGGTATCCCTGTGCAGTCGATTAAAATGCCAGATGTGGTCCCTTTTGGTAAGGGAGCAGTGTTCTTCAATAACCTAAACGAACAACGCGAACGTGGTGACGTAGCAAATATGTCAAGCTATTATGACACGTGGGTTAATTCGTTGATAACGCGACCGCAGCTTACTGCAACAGAGCTTCAGCGTTTACGTAAGGGTGGGTTTCCTATTCGTGATGATGTGGATATTTGGTATATACAATCTCCAGATTCAGACCCTACCGTCATGACTGAGCAAGCTTTGGTTTCCTTGCGTAAAATTACAAAAGCAACAATTACCGACCTCGCAATAAAAGGGGGCGGCCATGCTGCAATGTGGTTAAACTTTAGATACCTCGCCTATAAAGAGGCGTACAGAACAGCCCTGACGGAATCTCTTGCGGACGAGCCGAAAAAGACCACCCGATAATTTACGTGCTTACATGATGGCCAAGTGTGGTAGTTATGATGTATTCTGCAATCGGTCTGCGTAACGTCTGAGTATATACTAAAATCAGTAAGTTTTATGTGAGTAATTCCAGAAAGGGTAACTTATGAGACAGGCGATACGGGCGGTGGTGACGAATGGCGACAAGATGTTGGTCATGAGGCGCAATAAGTTCGGCAAAGAGTACTACACGCTTATTGGTGGTGGCATTGAGCTGGGCGAGGAGCTTGAGATGGCGCTACGACGTGAGCTGGCAGAAGAGACAGGCATGCAGGTTGGTGCGGCCAGGCTCGTTTATGTCGAAGATGCTGGCGAACCATACGGTACCCAGTATGTCTACTGGTGCGAGTACCAGGGCGGTGACCCAGTACTTGGCGCAAATTCAGAAGAAGCACACATTAGCGCTGCTGGTCAAAACACCTATGAGCCGATGTGGTTACCCGTCGCTGAGCTACCAAATGTCAATTTCGTATCAGGGTCACTAAAAGCTGAGCTGATTAGTGCGCTACAAAATGGGTTCCCCGACGAGCCGATGCAGCTCGACTGGCATGAGTAATCATTAATCGCTGGCCACACACACTTCTACCACCTCAACTATTTTGAGCGCAGCGAAAGATCTTCACGTCCATGAACGAGAAGAGGAAGATTCTTCACTCTGTTCAGAATAACGAGAGCGATGCGATGTTTCGACGAAGTTTACCATGTAGTTATTACCGTGCTCAACAGGACAGGGGCTCAGGACTTACGTACCACGAAAGTGCATGTGGTTCAGCATTAATCGCCTGGCGGTGATTTCCTGCTATAATGGTTCTTACGATTATTAATTTTGAGGGGGAACAATCATGTCAGATACGCGTTTGCGCGAACGGATTTTTGCAGGCTTTGGGGCTGTTTTATTTTTAGTAACTGCGTCAGCACTGACTATCAGCGTCATCTGGGATTCTGTCGCTAACAAAGACTCCAAATCAACGACAACACAGTCGAGCACTGAGACGAAAAACACAGCAGGCAAGCTCGCTGGCACTCAGCTGAGTGGTTTTACACCAGTGGCGAGCACCACCGAGCTACAAAAGATTGATACCAAAGCTGGTGAGGGTACAGAGGTCAAAGCAGGTGATACTGTCACCGTCGACTACACCGGTGCGGTAGCCGCAACGGGCAAGATTTTTGAAAGCTCACTCGATTCTGGGCAGCCCGCAACCTTCGCGCTCGGCGGTGTCATTGTCGGCTGGCAAGAAGGCATTCCAGGTATGAAGGTTGGTGGAACCCGTCGGCTCGTTATCCCCGCGGCCAAAGCCTATGGTAGTACGCCTCCGCAGGGTTCTGGCATCCCAGCTGACGCTGATCTTGTATTTGATGTGACGCTTAAGAAAATTGGCAATTAACCGAAGGGAACGACAGTATGTTAGATGATTTCACTCCGTTAGATAGCGTCCCCGAACTTCAGATTATCGACCGTGTCGAAGGTACTGGAGCCGAAGCAACTGCAAAAGACACTGTAACATGCCACTACACTGGTGCAATTGCCAAAACTGGTAGTGTATTTCAAAGCTCACATGATTTTGGTCGAGCCATCAGCTTTCCACTAAACGGTGTCATCGCCGGTTGGACCGAAGGCGTCCCTGGTATGAAAGTCGGTGGTACTCGCCGCCTACTGATCCCGGCCGCTAAGGCATATGGTCATACACCACCATATGGCAGTGGCATCCCCGCCGATGCTGACCTCGTTTTTGACATCGAGCTCGAATCCATCGATTGAGTGCAGCCCATCTATTAGTCAATGCCTAGCCTGCCTGATATAGAAATAACCTGGGATATAGACATCATAACTTGCGCGTACTCTATGTTCGTCATTGTCTTGATGGGAGTCGTCGTAGCTGTGCTAAGTGCATCCCTTCTAGGAACAATGTTTTTTACTCGGTAATTGTTTAGTGCTGTCTGTATCGCCTCTACCATTCCAACTGTTGCGGGGAGTTCGACACTGTGCCCTTGTCCTGCGTATTGTTCTGCTCCAAATATATTGGATGGTGCTGCAGTATCAAACTTTACACATGCATCTAAAACGACACTACGAAGTGGGCTTCTAATCAATGCACCGCATGCGAAACCGAACCTTACCCATTCGGCTTCCACCGGGTCTAGGCAGAGAGTCTTATTTTCTGGGTTATAGCCTACCATTGCGTCTCCTTTGATTAATTTGAACGGATTATATACGATTTAATGTGCTTTTGCAAGCATTTGTAGCCCCATACCATTAGCAGAATAGTCATGTAATACGTGTAAAAAGCACAATATGTAGCGCCTTGACTAAGGCACAAGCACTATATACAATAATAAGCGTTCGACAGTGACCCACAAAAGGCGCTCGGGAGGTGCCCATATGGTGGACAAAACAAAACTGCCAGACTAAAATAATAGGACCTTGTTGGAGGGGTTCGTACCATGGTCAAAAACATCACAATTTTCACAACTAAAACATGCGCATATTGCCCTATGGTTAAGAAATTTCTTGCCGCCAAAGGCTTTACCTTTGATGAGGTAAACCTCGATGACGAACCACAACGCCAGCAAGAGGCCTTAGCCATATCTGGTGCCTTAACGGTGCCCGTAACGGTTATCACTAAGCATGATGATAGTCGTGAAGTGGTTGTCGGCTATAATCTGGCCAAGCTTGCTCCAGCTATCGCCTAATTAGGCCGGGTTCGAACTGAATACGAACTAGGGTTTCCCCATAAAAACGGTTTTGTCACAGTGCTTCTTACGACAGTAGGTAGCTGTTTTGGTTTTTTATCTTGAATCGAGGGCAAATAGTAGCTTGGGCACAAGGTATCTCCCACGGCACATTAAAGTATCGTGGGGGCTTTACTATACAAAGTATAGTCGTGTACAATGGGAGTTATCAAGTATATAAAATGGAGACAATGATGACCGACAAACGAGTAGAGCACACAATAATAATGATTGGCGCCGGCCCGGCAGCATTGAGCGCTGCAATCTATACGACAAGGGAAGATATCGATACGTTGTTAATCGAGCGGGCAGTGCCAGGCGGCATGGTCGCCGTAACCGACAAAGTCGATAACTACCCCGGCTTTCCTGATGGTGTTGCTGGGCTCGAACTTGCTAGTAACATGCAGGCCCAAGCCGAGCGTTTTGGTGCGGTGATTGAGCCAGCAGAGGTAACAGCGCTTCATGACGAAGGCGAATGGAAACGACTCGAGACAACCAGTGGTGATATGTACGCTAAGGCTGTATTGATAGCAACCGGCAGTGATTATAAAAAACTCGGTATTCCGGGCGAGGCTGAGTATTATGCCCGCGGCGTGCACTACTGTGCCACCTGTGACGGCGCATTTTACCGCGACAAGCGCATTGCGGTGGTTGGCGGTGGCAACTCAGCCGTGCAAGAAGCTATGTTTTTGACACGCTTCGCTAGCCATATCGACTTGATAGTACGCTCCAAGCTTCGCGCCAGTGAAGTCCTGCAAAAAGACCTACAGAAATTCGTCGACGAAGGCAAGGTTACCGTGCATCTTGCCACAACCACTGACGAAATTGTTGCCGATACAGACGGCAAGGTTGTCAAAATCGTAGGCACCGATACTACTGCGGGCAAAAAAGTCGACATCAAAATCGACGGGGTTTTTGTGTTTGTCGGCCTGAAGCCTAACAGCCAGTTCCTTGGGGGCGCGCTCGACGTCGACGAAATTGGGCTCATCAAGACCGATGCAAACCTCATGAGCAGTATGCCTGGCGTGTTTGTGGCTGGTGACATCCGCAGCGGTGCAACTATGCAGGTAGCCAGTGCTGTCGGCGAAGGCGCCACAGCTGCACTCAAAATCCGCGAATACCTCGAAGCTGCCGAGCACGCGCATTAACTCGAGTTACAGCTCGTCGTAGCCACTAAAGTAGTCAAATAAAATCTGCGCATCGGTAATGCCGCGCGCGTGCAGGTCGTGCCGCAATGCCATGACAAAACGTTCACTCCCCGAAAGGTAGATGAGGCCGCTACCCGGCGTAGCCGCCATTATGTCGTCAACGGTTAAGCGGTCGGGAGCCACAAATTCTTGATATTTGATAGAATTGTTGGCAAGTACAACAGGAAGCTTATAGCGGTCCTCATTGCTACGAATCGCCCACAATAAACTGATGGGGTGTGACAGCTCGGAGCTATCACACTCACGGAGCAGAGATATGTACGAGGCGATGCCGAGCCCACCGGCCACGAAGGTGAGTGGGATAGTTGAGAGCCGGGGAAGTACCATGTCGCCCATCGGTTCGCTCATAAGCACCGTGTCGCCTTGCGACAGTGACATGAGGTGTTTTTTGTATGGGCTTGGCGTGGCGCTAATCTTGACTGCAAAACTCAGCAATTCGTCACCCGGCAGTGAGGTGAGCGTGAACACTCGTGCGTTACCGCGTGAGTCATCAACACCTGCTACATAGAAATTAGCATACTGACCAGACTGGAATGTAACTGGCGCGGCGGGCCACCAAAAATACTCCCACACATCCGCAGCCCATTGTTCACGCCTTACAAACCGTAGTTCAATCACCCCTACAGTTTACAACAGGGCAGTGTGCAACCATACCCAAGCCGCCCGTTGTAATTTTGTGAGGACGGACCTATAAAGGCCGGGTGGGTACTTGTGTAAGGAGTTAGTTAAGCTATGTGGGTCGTGAAGAAGTCTTCGAGTTGGGTGATGATGGTGGGGTTGCGAGTCTCGAGGGCGATTTCGCGGGTACCGAGTATGACGCCGCCATGTACAAAATTGTGTGAACCACTGAGGGCAACTTTGCTACCGTCTGGCATGGTATAGATAATGTATTTGGCGTGGTTGTAGACCGAGCGCGTATACAGTGTTTTGTAGCCGGTCAGTGCCATGCTTAGGCGTATAAGTGCGCGGTTGGCGCCGCCTATGAGCTGCCAGCGGCTAAAATAGAGCCTCGCCTGTTTGGCGGCGAGGATTTTGCCGAGTTTCGCGGTTGGGCAATACTGTGAGACATAGAGAATTGAGCTAGCCTGCTCGGCAAGCTCACAGGCGCGGCGGTAGATGAGTGAGTTAAACGGTTTGCCACCATCGATAAAGACGGTGCCCACGAGGCAAGGAAAATGGTGGCTACGATACCAGCGGCCATTGCGATCGGCTCGGGCGATGCGGTCGTGCTCGTGCTCGATGTTATTCGCGAGCTCGGGGTCACGGACATGCAGCATGTAGTCGGCAATCTCGACGCCTTGCTTGTAGAGGTTGACGCCGCCGAAACCGTAGACGTCGTCATCGACAACGCACCATTTGACGTGGGTTCGCCCTGCGAAAAGAAACGGCCCGAACTGGCCAATCCAGCGGTAGTTTACGCCTGCTTGTTTGAGCTTGTGCTGCATGGTGCGCAAACGTCGTAAGCGTTCGTTCGCAACAATAGGTAGTGATAGGTACCCTCCGAGAATGCCGAAAGTGTAGATATCGCCGGCAACCTCAACCCTCACGCCACGTTTGGCGGCGGCGCACAATGCATCGACCAGTGTTTTGGTGCTGTCGTCGTAGGCGATAATGTGCGTAAAGAGCACAACACGCCGCTTGGCTCGACTAATCCGTTTGGTTATGTCCTGGATATAAGCGAGTGGTTCAAGTAGATGTACGGGCGGTGAACTCATAGCTTGGTTATGTCGAAACGTTCGGGATGGTTGGTAATGATACCGTAAAGGTAGGGCGCCCAACTACGGATGCGAGAGGGGTTGTCGATAGTGTAGGGTGAGAGCTTGTAGCCGCCATGATGCATGGCGCGGATAAAACCACCCCACAGCCATCGGGCGTTCATACTGATGCGTTTCGTGCCAAGCTGGTCCGCACGCAACCGTGCGCGCACACCCGACCAACTATCGTTCACGACGAGGGGGAGCTCTGGTAGTGCACTATGTACGGCTCGCAATGAACTCTGGTCAAATGACAACACTGCAAAATCCTGTGCTTGGTAGCCATCTTGCAAATAGGCTTGTAAAAATGCTATCAGTACGTCGACGGGCTCGCCACGTTTAATCTCAATCAGGAGGGGCTTGGCGCGCTTGATTGTTTTGACAGCCTGCGTAAGTGTAGTCATATCAGGCTTATGTGTGCGCAGAGCATCGTAGCTGTAATCTCGTATGAGCAGCCTGTGACCGTCTCGGTCTAAGATGAAACCATCGTGATTGAGTACGGGAGTCCCGTCGGCCGCTATCCGTATGTCAATCTCGATTTCATCGGCACCAGCTACCAGCCCTGCCTCGATAGCGGCGATAGTGTTCTCGGGTGCCAACCCCGCTGCACCGCGGTGCCCGATGATTTTGAGCTTGCTCATAAGAGTAGTGTACAATAAAACGGTGTCAGGGTGTAGAGAATGACTGCCTCAGTTAGTTGAGTCGTATTCTATACCCTATATCCTAAACCCTAATCCGACAAAGGAGGATTATACAAATGGCAGATTTTAACGTAGTACTCGAAACAGGCGATTGGCAACAGGGCACGGTCAACACCGTTGTCGAGATCCCGATGGGCAGCAATCTTAAGATAGAATGGGACCGCACGCGTGCCGCCTTTCAGCTCGACCGTGTCGAACCCAGTATTTATGCTAAACCTGTCAACTATGGCTTCATACCACAAACCCTCGACGAAGACGGTGACGAGCTCGATACGCTCATCGTTTGTGACACGCCACTACCAACAGGTATCTGGCTCAAAGCTACCGTTATAGGTGTGCTCAATTTTATCGATGACGGTGAAGCCGACCACAAAATCGTGGTCGTACCTGCTGACAACCGCGACACCGGTGACAGCATCACAAGCCTTGATGACCTTGGCGCTCGCTGGAAGCAGAAGATTTCTGAACACTTTAGCCACTACAAGGACCTCAAGAAGCCCGGTAGCACGGTCGTTCAGGGCTGGGGTGATGTTGATGCTGCCAAAACCATTATCGAAGAATCAATCAAGCGCTACCAACAAAAATAACCGGTCACAGCTGTTGCTGCTATGGCTATGACAAGCTCCGATTTGACCTAAAAAACTATCCTAAGTTTGTCGGTGTTTTGCTCGATATAGCGCTTGCCACTTATCTTTAATATGACTACAATAGAGCCATAAGCGATATAAGGTCAAAAGCACAAGGTGGAGTTATGAAAACGAAAGTTGCGATATATGGGTTTGATAGGCTGGGGCGCTCGGTATGTAACGTGGCGCTCAAGCGGCATGACCTCGAGGTGGTCGCTGTCTATACAGAGTTGAGCCCTGAGCAGGTTGCAGAAAAGCTCCGGATTGATGTTGTCTACTCCCCGATTGAACGTGAAATAGTGGCAGACAAAAACTCGGTCACAATTGACGGTGCCAAGGTGGTACTAGTACCACGTACGCTCGGATTATCGTGGCAAGAATACGAAATTGATGTAGTCATAGACTGCGAAAGCGCAATCGCTACACAGGACCAGGCTGAAAAACACGAAAAAGCCGGCGCAAAGCGTGTTGTTTTTGCGGCTGACGGTGAAGACCTACAAACGATAATTCTCGGGTTGAATGAGGATGATTTGGCTAATGTCGGTAGTGCCATTAGTGCGGGTGGTGCAGCAGAGGCCGCCGTAGCGCCGGTGCGCGAGGTTCTGGCAGCTGCCATTGGCATAGAGCGGTCACTCACAACAACCATTGATGGTACCTTGACGTGCGTAAAGCCTGAGGCATGCGAAGAGAGTGATGACTGCGCGTGCACGGGTGCTTGTGTCTACGATAGCAACACTAGCGCTTCGGTGCTACCAGCTCCAGCACTTGTTGCGTCTATGAGTGAGTTGGTTTTTGCCGCAAAACACGCAGTTACGACTGCGACAGTCAACCAAGTGCTCGAAAAGGCAGCTTCTGAGCCGTTTTATCAGGGCATTGTCTCGGTTAGCAATGAACCGATTGTTTCGGACGGCGTGATTGGCGAGAGCAGCTCGGCCATTGTTGACCTTACACGTACCGATGTCCAGGGTGAGCGCCTCGTCAGCGTCAAGGTCTGGTATGACCGCGAGTGGGCCTATGCTAACCGCCTCGTTGAACTAACCGCCGATTTTGGCAAGACCATAAAGAGACTATAAGGAATACGTGATGAACGGCGAAAAACCCAAAATTTTCATCGGCGCTGACCACAACGGCTTTGAACTGAAGTCAAAGCTGGGAGAGTACTTGCAGCGGGGTGGCTATGAAGTGAATGATTGCGGTGACTTGCAGCAGCACCCCGATGATGACTACCCACAATTCGCAAGTCGCGTCGTCACGGCGATGAGCGATGACCCATCGTTTGAAGTGCGAGGCATATTGCTCTGCGGCAGTGGCCAAGGCATGTGTATAGCGGCCAATCGTTATAAGGGCATTCGTGCAGTACTTGGCTACAACCAAGAGGCAGCGCGCGGCAGTCGCAATGACGAAGATAGCAATGTTTTGTGTTTGCCTAGCCACGACCTCGACATGGAAGCGGCTGTTGGCATAATTAACGCGTGGCTCATGACGCCATTTGCGGGCGCTCCCCGTTTTAAGCGGCGCATACAAGAGCTTGATTTACTCGCATAAAAAAATAAGGAGAGCACATGAGGGTAGCTATAACAACAGATCACGCTGGGTACGAAGCCCTGAAAGAACTCAAAGTATTTCTTGAAGGCATGGGGCATGGATGTGTCGAGTTTGGGCCAACGACATTTGACCCTGAGGATGATTACCCGGCGTTTATCTTCCCGGCTGCAAAAGCTGTGGCGAGTGGTGACTGCGAACGAGCAGTTATCATGGGCGGCAGCGGCCAAGGCGAAGCGATTGTCGCGAACCGCGTGCCTGGCGTCCGCTGCGCGCTATTTTATGGGCCGGTACTGGCGAAAGTCGCTGTTGATGCCGACGGCACGATGAGCGATGACCCCTATGAAATCGTGAAACTTTCACGCACGCACAACGATGCGAACGTGTTGAGCCTGTCGGGTCGTTTTCTTACGCTCGATGAAATGAAGCAGGCTATCACCATCTGGTTTGCAACACCCTTTAGCGAAGTCGAGCGTCATGCTCGCCGTATCAAACAAATGGACGAATTAAAAATATAAGGAGTAAGGCAATGGCAGGGAAAACAGTACATCATCAAAAGACCGGTCTGCTTCAGCCTGTCACTATAGCCGCAGGTGTGCAGTTCGCGGTGCTCGGCATGCTCGCTGTTGCCTGGCTCGGCAGCGCGGCACTTACTGGCCTTACAATGGTGGCAGCGGATGGCGGGTTTGGCTGGTCGTTTTTTGGCTGGACCGTAGCGCTACCTGCCTTATTTTTTGTAACGGCACTTTTGTATGTGTGGCGAAAGTACCAACTGCCCCTGCAAAAACTGTTTGTGTCAGGTGTCTTAGCAGCCAGTGGCTTCTTGGCTGCGCAACTGGTAATCCAAGTACTCTTCTTGCTCAACAATCATTTTAGTTGGATTGCGACTGACGTAAGCGCGACTAGCGCCACAATACATAGCCTTGAGTGGCTAGTAGTTATCATTGCCTTTGCTGCGTACGTGGCGGTACTAGGCTTATTGCCACACGATAAAAAGAAAGAAGCCTAAATAATGCCAGTATCTGTTTGCCCAACAGTCATGACCGACGACCCTGATGAGTTCAGACGACAAGTTGAAGAAACGGCGCAGTATGCAACGAGACTGCACATTGACCTCGGTGATGGTGTCTTTACGCGCAAATTTCTTGACATCGAGAATGTCTGGTGGCCGGCCGGTATGCGCGCTGACTTGCACATCATGTTTCAGCAACCATTCGACCACATCGCCGCTTTGCTGGCGCTCGCGCCGCAGCTTGTCATTGTGCATGCCGAGGCAGACGGCGACTACCGGGCGTTCGCTCGGCAACTGCACAGTCATGGCATCGAGTCTGGGATTGCACTGTTGCAAGAAACTCCGGTGAGTGCTATCGTGCCCGCGCTTGAGTACATCGACCATGTTTTGATATTCGCTGGTAGCCTTGGGCAAAACGCCGGCACAACCAACTTGGGCATGCTTGAAAAAGCCAAAGAACTACGCAGCCTCAAACCGCAGCTTGAAATCGGCTGGGATGGTGGCGCAAACGATACCAATGCCAAGCAACTCGCCGACGGCGGCATCGACGTCATTAACTGCGGCAGCTACCTGCACGGCGATGACCCCGTCGCCGCCTACCACAAGCTCCAGCAAATTCTCGGCCAATAGATTTGATTAGCTTTCGCGTGTCATACCCCGAGCGGAAGCTTGCGAAGATTCATTTGTGTTATCTCAAGTTGCGATGACGCTTGCGTGCTAAGCGTAGTTTGCTCGGCAATAGGCCAGCTTAAGCCACATACCCCGTAGTATTCTTCCGCCTGTTCGTTAGTAAGCTTGATGGCCTTTTCATGCAGTTGGGTAACCATATTCTCGATTTTGGCGTGACGATGCTCGAGCATGCCGTAGGCTAGAGGTGTTTGTCGTTTGGCAAGTTCCAAAATCTCGGGTGCGAAAGCGGAGAGCCCAATTCTGAGGGGGCTGGCTCCTACGCAAAATGATATATCGACACTGTGCGGGGGGTTATTTATGCCATTTGCCTTTTTTCTGTGGAGCGTAAAAGCTTTTTGGATTGAAGAAAAAACACCCGAGAATATTCCAAACTCTGGTAAATCGGCAAGACCATAGGCCGTTAAATCGCCAGTTTTTATAAAGGCCACTGGTACGGATTGTGACGTGACAATCATGGATGGGACTCCGCTTGTCTGCTCTTTGAGTGAATCATACAATTTAATTTCACTTTCTTTGCAGCAACCGTGCAATCTGTTCCTTCGACCGGGCTTGTTAAATACTATACCGTCAATAATAAGCTGACCGAGTCGTTTTCCTAGCCCACTCTTCAGGTCAGACAGGTCGCTGAATCTGCGTTCTGAATGTCCAATTTTTTGTGTTGCTAGCGCAAGTTGATATAGATTGCCGTAGGAGATGTCTTCGGGAGTAGAAAGCGTTGAGTTTACGGGCAGACCAAGTGATTGAAAATCAGACTCCACTGCCATGAGCATTTCAAAGGGTGAGTGCATAGCAAAATATAATATACTAACAATAAAGAATAGTCAATATGTAACAGATGGGGTCTCATGTGTATAATCATGAGCAGAATGGCTAAAACATATACACCAAAAGAGCTGGCTCAAAAAGCAGTTATCATCCGTGAAGACATTATCCGTATGCTCGAACATGCCGGCAGTGGCCACAGCGCTGGGCCGATGGGACTTGCAGACGTGTTTACTGCATTGTATTTTTCGGTGCTCAAACACGACCCCAAAAATCCAAGCTGGGTAGAGCGCGATATTTTGGTCATGAGTAATGGTCACTGTGTGCCCGTGCGCTACGCGGCCATGGCCGAGGCAGGGTATTTCCTTAAAAAAGAGATTATGACCTTGCGCAAGCTCGGCTCGAGGCTGCAGGGTCACCCTGAGCGGACGCGTTTGCCGGGGCTTGAAAGCACCAGCGGCCCGCTGGGCAGTGGGCTGAGCCAGGCCATCGGCATGGCACTGGCGATGCGTATGGACGGTCAGTCACATCGTCATATCTATGTGACGATGGGCGACGGTGAACTCGATGAAGGCAATGTCTGGGAAGCGGCTATGTTAGCGCCAAAGTACGGGCTCAACAATGTCACGGCTATCGTCGACCGCAATAACATCCAAATAGACGGCCCGACAGAGACAGTTATGCCACTAAACGACCTCAAGAAAAAGTGGGAGGCTTTTGGTTGGCACGTGCTCGAGATAGACGGCAATGACATCGAAGCGGTGATTGACGCCTGTGCCATGGCGCGGGCTATTACCGAAAAGCCGGTTTGCATCCTAGCGTTTACAATCCCGGGCAAGGGTGTTGACTTTATGGAGTACGACTTTCACTGGCACGGTGTACCACCAAATCACGAGCAGGCACTCAAAGCCCTGCACGAGCTTCGTACACTCGGCGGCAAAATAAGGAGCGAGCATGAGTAGGCGCCACTTCATTCTAACGGTAATTATCGGAATTGTTTTGTTGACAGCCTCTTTGATGTTCTCTCACAAGGTTGACGGCAGCGGCTGCGTAAGCGAGCCAGTTGGTCAACTAACAGAGTTAAGCTACTCCGGTTCTGCTGTCCGCGGGTTTCCGATAAGCTTCCTCGAATCTGGCACGAGTGATGGGTACTGTCGCGAGTTTATCTCTCTCAAGGCAGTAGCGCTGGTTATAGATATGACAGTATGGCTTGTGATTGGCTTTGGTGTTGTATTTTTCTTTGACCGTAATAAAACAGCAAGGAAACAAAAAAATGGATGATTTGCATTTGGTAGATATAACCAAGGGTGAGCCCGAAAACAAAGCAATCAGAGCTGGGTTTGGTTCGGGGCTAGTCAAGGCGGCCGAGCTCGACAAAAATGTTGTTGCAGTCAGCGCCGACCTGACCGGTTCGGTTAAGCTCGATGGCTTTGCAGCCAAGTTTCCCGAGCGGTTCGTGCAAGTTGGCATCGCCGAGCAAAACCTCGTGACGGTAGCTGCTGGCATGGCGGCGATGGGCAAGATTCCCTTTGCAGCAGCCTATGCGGCCTTTAGCCCTGGGCGCAACTGGGAACAGATTAAAACGACGATTTGCATTAATGAGCAACCAGTCAAAATAGTCGCAAGCCACGCCGGCTTGTACACGGGCCCCGACGGTGCCACGCACCAGATGCTCGAAGATATCCCGCTTATGCGCTGCATGCCGGGGATGGTAACGATTGTGCCATGTGATAGTGTTGAAGCCGAAAAAGCCACGCTGGCAATGGCGCTCGACAAGCGACCAAATTACATGCGTATGTGCCGTGAGAACACGCCGGTAGTAACCACCGCAGAGACTCCATTTGAGATTGGCAAGGCCTATGTGTTTGTCCCCGGCCACGATGTGACGATTATCGCCTGTGGCACCCTTGTGTATCAGGCCATGCTAGCCGCAGAGCAGCTTTTCAAAGACGGTATCGATGCCGAAGTTATCAATGTACCAACCATCAAACCTCTTGATGCCGAGACAATTTTAGCAAGCGTCTACCGTACGAAATGTGTCGTGACGGCCGAGGAAGGCCAGATTATTGGCGGCTTAGGTGGTGCAGTAGCCGAGCTACTTTCTGAAAATATGCCCGTGCCGCTCAAGCGAATCGGTATGCAAGACCGCTACGGCGAAAGCGGCGAAGGCCCAGAGCTGATGGCGCACTTTGGCCTTGATGCCAAACACATCCGTCTCGCCGCCCACCACATCGTTGACATTAAAAAGATGGCTTTGAAATCTAGAAGTA
>CAYZFT010000005.1:0-32323 GCA_964477925.1 uncultured Candidatus Saccharibacteria bacterium | reverse complement strand
CACTGCATGCTATGCAGCGCACAGCACGGCGAGCTTGCGGGCGGTGTTGATATTGCGGATGGTCATGCGCTGGTACAATGGCTTGCCGACCTGTTTGAGTAAGCTGCCCCGTGATTGTTTAGTGCGCAAAATATTGCAGAGCAGCGCACCAGGCAGATACATGATAGTTTCTACTTCAGGATTGTGCCCGAGCATATCGATAATCTCGGGCGTGTCGACATCGGGGAATAAATATACAACATCCGATTTTTGCACTGTATCGTTTTTCCATATTGGCGGGATTGCGTCGGCGATAGCCCGCATGCGACCTGCGGCTATGATGAGCGCAGAAACGTCAAATCCAAAAGATGTTGCCAATGCTTTTTCGATAATGACCGTCGACGGCTCGTCATTTGACGAAAAAACCACATTACCCGAATTGATATATGTCGCTACATCACCATAACCAAGCTTTTCAAACGCAATCCGCAAATCTGCCATCGCCACTCGATGGTTTACACCCACATTAATCCCGCGCAGCAAACAGACGTATTTCACACCAACACCAACCTTTTAGCTAAAAATTCAGCAAGATGCTGGCTGGACTGAGGATAATTATCCGACTTATAGTGAAAGGTCTGCCATCCGAATTCTTGTGCCGCTGTAATGTGCCCGAGCGTATTATCGACAAAGAGGATTTGTTCTTTTGGTGTTCCGACTCGAGTTGTTGCAAGATCAAATATACGGGAGTCGGGTTTTTGGAGTTTTACGTCCCAAGAATCAACTACGACATTCCACTCCACGTTTGGTAATAATTGTTTTTGCCGGATTAACGGCAGCATGTCTTTGTACATGTTCGTGAGCAGACCCAAACCAACTCGACCAATCGAATGATTGATAGCCTCTCCTATTGTTTTGTTTCGCTCAAATCGCGAGGTGAACCCATCGCGCATCAGAGAATAGCCTTGAGGGATAGTCCCACCTAGCTGGTTTTCGATTACGTGATGAAAATCATCGGCAGGATAGTCGAGACAGACTCGTGGCTCGGCAATCTCATCCCACACGCGCCAGAAGCGTTCTATGTCGTCAATGCCAAGCTCCCGAATCATCTCATTACCCTTGGTGCTACAAGAGAGATCTTCTATGAGCACGCCGCCGACATCCCAATAAATGAATTTTATCGGTGGCAATGATTCAGCAGTCTTCATCGGGGTTATCACCATCTTTTACACCCCAGCGCCATTTGCCGGGTGGGGCGTAGCGGCGCGTAACTAACCACATCAGCGCAATAATGCCGAGCAGACCACCGCCATACACAACCCCCTGCTCTGTTGTGGGTGTATGCGTAGAAGGCAGCATAATCAGTGACCACAAAACAACCCCCACTAAAAATACGGCCACAATCACCCAGCCGCCCAGTGTCACCGGTGTCCAGCCGTAGCCATACCGTTTGCGCTTGAAATAGTATTTTGACATAGCATTATCATACTGCGTCGTGGGCGGCATGGCTATGCGTGTTTTTGCATACGCTCATGGTAAGCCGCAAGATGTGCTGAGAAAACTCTCGATATTAACTCTTTGGGAAGTGGCTCATCGACCGCAAACCATAGCGTGCCCTTGCCTTTTGTATATGGTTTAAGCTCATCTTGCAGCGCCGCATCATGAGGGATGGGATAGACAGCGACATGGTCTTTCCAGCCAGATACAAACGCAATTGGTCTTGTTTTACCCATCCGATACCCAACAATTCCATAACTTAGCACCTCTTCGGCGTCAGGGTATGTCTGCCGCGCCAGGTCTCGCAGCTGCGTAAACATCTCCTTGGACTGCGGTGGCACATTGGCTATGTACGCCGCAACCGATGCTTGGAGTTTCTTAGTTTTTTCCATGTCATATCCTTTGCTTACGCACTAGAAGAGTTGTATCACCCACGCTCCAACGAGCAAACACACGAGCGAGCCAGCGGCCATAATGGCAATCTTGCCCGCAATATATTTACCTTCGGTACCGCCAAATATAACTGCCGAGACATTTGCCGGCAACGTAAAGCCCAGCCACACCCAAAATGCTAACTGTGCCCAGGCAACGCTCGGCAGCTCACTCATGAAACTCGCCAGCACCCACGCCGAAGCGAGCGTCACCAGTGCCTGGGCGCCGTAGTACGGCCCCATTTTTGATGCCATAGCCTTTTGCTCTGCCTCGCTAAGTTTGTCAAAACCATGCATTGTCCCCCATGCGTTACCGAATGGCACCATATACCAAAACGCACCGACCGCAAACATCGCGACCGTCGCCGCCAGAACTGCGACTATGTTAATATCCATACTTTTTTCCTCCTTTAGATTGCTCTCAGTGTACTACTTTGCACAAATGAGTAACATAAGCCAAGCCCCTAATGTACTCTCATCAATATACCGCGGTTTCTGACGATGTTTTTATAGTCCCACTGGATAGCCCGAGCCTTCTCGCACCAACGTAAAAGATTGTCACCGTCAATCTCGTCCGTCGAAGCATAACGCATCTCAGCTGCCTTAAATTTACCCTCCGCTGCGAGTGCTGCCTCGTCAAAAGATTGCCCGCTCCAAAAAAGTAACTGAACGTTATCTTTGCGCGCCCAATAGCCAACAATTGGGTTACCATCTATAAACCATACTGGCGACCCGTGCCAAACTTTATTTTGCGCCTCGGGCAAATGGCTCGTTATCTCGGCTTGCAAGCGCTCACAAACTTCACGAAAACCATCTGGTTGCGCAGCTATGTACTTTTTTACATCTTCGTTCACTAATCTCACCTTATTTACATGATGCAACATTATACTACCCAACGATGCATGTGTCGGTTAATTTTGTTACAGTTTATCTTGTTTGGGCACCTTTGCAGCAACGCGCTTGCGATACTCATCTGCCATCATCAGAGTTTTGGTGTCACGAACCTTGTCGATGAAGATAATGCCCTGCAAATGGTCAGTCTCGTGCTGAAAAACATGGGCGACAAAGCCTTCAAGCTCATCGTGATGCAACGCACCCTTTTCGTCATGCCACTCCGCCCGAATGTGCGTGAAACGAGGGACCTTGCCGTACAAAATGTTTCGACCTGTGCCAACGCTCTGGCAGCCTTCCCACAACGCTGTACGCCGACCAATTCCCTCATAGCTTGGGTTAATAATCACACTCTCAAACCGCACAATGTCTGGCCTCGTTGGGGTTGGTTTGATGCCAATAACACTGACTGCGATGCCTACACCAACTTGTGGTGCGGCCAAGCCTACACCGTACTGCTTCGTTTCGTTAGTATAGCGAATGTCTTGTATCAATGTTTGGACTTCGTCAGATTTAATCTCTTCGACCGTTAGCCGCCGAGCCTGTGCCCGCAATATCGGGTTACCAAGTTGAATGAGCTTAAGAATTTTCATGCTTTATATCTTCATTACTCGGCACCGCAGTATGCGTTTTTGCAGCCAAACAATGCGCAGAATGATATAACTTCATCGAATCTGATTTACAGGCATTACAGATGAGGAAAAGCTTATTGCAGGTTTTGAGTGCGCAGTTTTCGTAGGTGCTCGTTTTACCACCACAGTGAGTGCAGACACCAATGGTTTTGGCATGGTCAGAAAAGTTCATACCCATGCGCCCATCAAACACGTACAGGCTGCCCTCCCACAGGTCGTCGTCGCCGTACGCTTCGCCGTATTTCACAATGCCACCGTCAATCTGATAAACATCTTCAAAGCCGCGTTGTTTCATCATTGCGCTTAGTAGCTCACAGCGCACGCCGCCGGTGCAATAGCTCACTACTTTCTTAGTTTTAAGGTCGTCATATTTACCGCTGTCGAGCTCTCGTTTAAAGTCTCGACTCGTACGGGTGTCGGGCACGACGGCGTTTTTGAACCGCCCGACTGCCGCTTCGTACTGATTGCGTCCGTCAAAAAAGACGACATCATCACCAAACTTTTCGACCAACTCATTGACTTCATGTGGTTTGAGATACTGGCCAGTACCGACGACACCTTTTTCATTAACCTGTACTTCATCCCATGTCTCGAACGCGACCAGCTCTTTTTTGACCTTCACTTTCAGACGGGGAAAGTCCTCGCGTGAGCCCTCGCTCCACTTCCACAAAATGTCTTTGAAGCCTGGAAATTCCCTGGTAGTTTTTATGTAAGCCTTGAGGTTTTTCATCTCGCCACCAAGCGTTCCGTTGATACCCTGCGTACTCACCAGTATCCGGCCCTTGAGGTTCAACGAATCACACAGCGTTTTCTGCCACAGCCTCAGTAATTCGGGGTCCTTCACTGGCGTGAATTTGTAGTACAACAAAATCTTTTGCATATGCTACCAGTATACAGCCTACCACCGAAATGTTGGTCTCAGCCGCGGGATTTTTTGACCACTATTTTGTGGTAAAGACCTCCCAGCAGAATAAGCCCTCGGTCAGAAACCGATGATTTTCGAGCCAAAAGCCACTAGACAGGAGAAAGCCTAACAGTAGTTACGCTGATGAGTGGCTGGTGGGTTTTGGCCGAAAAGAGCGGTTCTATGAGTGGGGGAGTTATTTTGCTGGGAGGTCTTAAATTTCACGCTAGGTTGCCGCGCAGACAACGCGTACAATTATAAGTACTATGGCGTTTTCAAAAGATGAGCTTGACCAGTTACAGAACATGATGGTTTCGACTATCGTTGACGTTGTAGGGCCAATGTTTGTACAGCAGACAGAAGAACTTGGTGGGCGGATAGACAGAGTAGAGGGTCGTATGGACGGCCTAGAGACTGGCCTTGCAGACTTCCAGGCTAAGACAGAGCAGCATTTTTCCAGTATTGAACAGCGGCTGCGGGAACTGAATCAAAAGATTGACGACCAGACCGCGACCCTGAAAGACCGCATCGAAAATATGAGTGAAGACATAGATTTACTGGCACAACTCGCCACCAAACTCGATAACGGCACCAAAGCTGAGCGCGATTTTGCCAAACTAACACTCGAACACCAAGTGCCAATCCTCTTTCGTCAGCTCCAAGCTATCGCCAAAAAAGCTGGTGTCAAGCTCCCTGCGTAATCGTGTACATTGTGTCTTGAACAGTCGAAACTTAATGAGCGACATAGACTGTCGTAGGGTAGGTACCACTAAAGTTCAGTTGCCCGTTCGAGAATGAAGCGCTTTTTATTGCGTAGTTTTCGGCATTGTTAATGGCACTTGTTAAGCCGGCGCGTAGTACTTTGGCTGCGATGTCTTGGGGTATGTTGAGCCGCCCAACCGTTGCCTCATTGAGCGAGAATGAAAGTTGGTCGTTTTCGGCACTAACCGCAGCTTTGACGTAGACGGGAGCATCGTTAACCAGTTTTTTTGCCCAACCCACTGCTTTGTCAACTTCTGATTGGCTGTAGCCAACGCCACCAATAAATGCAGTGAAGCT
This sequence comes from uncultured Candidatus Saccharibacteria bacterium, assembly GCA_964477925.1. Lineage (GTDB taxonomy): Bacteria > Patescibacteriota > Saccharimonadia > Saccharimonadales > UBA4665 > JAGXIT01. The sequence goes on along the minus strand of CAYZFT010000005.1, from coordinate 26,930 downwards.
GCTGATGTTTTCGGTATTCAGATTGCCCGAGACTTCGACAACGCCTTCACCAGCTCGTATCTGCACGTTGTCGAGCGGCATACTGCGCCAGTCCAGAGAGTTCACGGCTGCAGTTAATTCTTCCTGCGTCATGCTCAGACCTTCTACGGTACGTGGATTAGCAAAAATTGTTTTCTTGCCCGGTCGAGTGGGGTTTTCTGGGGCCGTGGCGAAATCGGCGAAAGCAATACCTGTTTTTTGCTTGTAGCTTGCAAGGTCCGCGGCAGTGTAGCGTACACCAAGGTCACGCGCTTTATTTGCCCCCATGACGTTCGAAACACCCGGCACCACACCGTACCAGCCAGCAATCAGCACCGTGATTAGTCCCAGCGCTAACAGTACGATAAGTGTTGTTCGTAGTTTATGCGAACGACGCGGTTTTGATGTTGTTTGATTTGTGTTTATTTCTGCATCATTTTCGTGTTTATTTTCCGATATGTCCTCTTGCTCTGCATCACTCATGGTGCCTCCTTGTAGTTCTCATTGTACGCCTCTTGGCCAGACTGTCTACCGCCTTGCACACACCCTTTGCGCCTCACTGCCGATATGTCGTCCTACGCCTGTTCGTCATCGAATGTGCGAACAGGTAGTATCGGTACGGTACCATGTTTGAGCCGTCGCCACTCATCCCATACGAGCACGATAATTATGATGTCAAGCAGACACAATAGCACTGTCCCGATAGTAGGGTGTAGCACCGTCGGGTACACTTGGTAGATTGAAAAACCGACCAAAAGCACGAGAGCGTACGGGTACACCCACAGAATCTCTTTGAGAAGACAGTAGGCGAGAACAATCTTGACCAGCCCATGCGACACCAAAAATACTGCCAGAAAAACCGTGCTGCTTTTGGCCAAGTCAACATCAATGCGCGCAATATATTCTGCGATGAAACGCGCCGTCCGACTAGTGTGCTCGGCCGCCTCACCACTGCTTGCACGCAAGAAAAAATGCAGCACGCCTGGCGCGACGACAAGTAGTGTGCCACAATAAGCTCAACAAGCCCATCAAGCCCCTTGATAGCCACACCGACCTTGTATACCCGCTCAAACAACACCGAATCGCTAGATAGTCCCCTTCTTTTCACCATGCACTAAAGTATACTCCAAATTTTTTGCATCACTGTGCGCCAGTTGCACCAGTTGCGTCAGGGTCCGACCCTGACGCATAGCCCTGTTATATTGGCGCTGCGTGTTAAGTTTTGCGTCAGGGTCGGACCCTGACGCAAAAATGCTTGCAAATTATTATATGGGGTGATATGGTTGTAAGTATTACAAATGTAACGGAAAGGCGCACTCATGAATAATTTGATTTTGAAAGATTTTGCCAGCGGCGTCTTTTCGGCACGTTGCTAGCACTACCCCAGCAGACATCAAACAACTTAAGAAATAAGCATAGCTCCGCGAGCCTTCGCACCATATACTATAATCACGTACCTCCGCTGAGTGATAAGTCGGCGTTTACGACAGAAAGCATCTGAAACCAAGGCAAACCAATGAACCGTACCAAACAACTATCAAGCCGCGACAAGGCCAAGCTCGTCAGTGGCTACTATTGGCGTATCATACGTTGTTACCCACGCTGGGTCGTAGGTATCGTAGTCGCCATCCCCCTGACCGTTCTCGTCAATGCCTACCTACCGCCACTCATTATCGCAAACATCATGCATCGCCTGACAACCGAGTCGGTGCCCGCCAATCAGCTTTGGTCTTTCTTCGGACGAACGCTTTTGCTGTATACAACAATCGTTTTCGCCGGCATCATCACCTGGCGGTTTGTCGATTATTTTGTATGGCGCCTCGAGATTCGCGCGCAACAAGACATCGCCGAGGAGATATTTGAGCACATGCTGCAGCGCAGTGCTGATTTTCACGCCAATAGTTTTTCGGGCTCACTTGTATCTCAAAGCAATAAACTGCTCGGCAGCTATGTGCGCATCGTCGATACAACAATTTTCCAGGTCTACCCGATGATTGTTGGTATCATCCTGACTATTGTCATACTGTTACCAAAAGCCCCCCTGTATGTCGCTGGGCTGACAGTATTTTCGGCAATCTACGTGCTCGCCGCTTTTCTCATATCTCGGCCAATACGGAGTATCTCTGCCAAAGCCGCCAGTGCCGAAAGCCGCCAGACAGGCCTACTCGCTGACGCCATTACCAACATCATGACCGTCAAAAGCTACGCCCGTGGGCGGTACGAACGTGCGCGGTTCCATCGCGCAACTGAACGCACACGTCAAAACATGTTCAGACTTTCGCGGCTACATCAGAGACAAATGAACACCTTCGGGATAATCGGCAAAGCGATTTCTGCCGGCGCCTTAGTCGTTGCTGTTGTATCGGTCGTCAAATTCCATGCCGATATTGGTATTGTATTCTTGATTGTCAGCTACACTGCCGCCACCACCGAGCAGCTTTTCCGTTTTGGCAATGACAGCATGCGCGCTTACAACCGCTCATTCGGCGATGCCAGCGACATGGCGGTGATACTGTCAGAAATGCCTGAAATCGTTGACCCGGTCAATCCCGAGCCGTCTCACATCTCGAAAGGACAGATTGAGTTCGATGCCGTTACGTTCGTACACAATGGCGCCGCAACGCCGATATTTGACCAGTTTAATCTCCGCATTAATGCTGGTGAAAAAATCGGTCTGGTAGGCCACAGCGGTGCGGGCAAAACCAGCTTTACACGACTACTCATGCGCTTCTCGGACATCGACGGCGGCGCGATACGCATCGACGGCCAGAACATTACCGCGATAACTCAGGATGACCTGCACCAAGCTATCGCATACGTGCCACAAGAACCGCTACTCTTTCACCGCACGCTCGCCGAAAACATTGGCTACGGCAAGGCCGATGCGACAATCGAGGAGATTGAGCGGGCGGCCGAGCAAGCTAACGCCAAAGATTTCATCGCCACCATGCCTAAGGGTTTTGAAACGCTCGTCGGTGAACGTGGTGTCAAACTCAGCGGTGGGCAACGCCAGCGTGTCGCCATTGCGCGCGCCATGCTCAAAAACGCCCCAATTTTGGTGCTCGATGAGGCTACCAGTGCCCTCGACAGCGAAAGCGAAGTGCTGATACAAGAAGCCTTGTGGAAGCTCATGGAGGGCCGCACGGCTATCATCATCGCCCACCGCCTCTCGACCATCCAAAAGATGGACCGCATCATTGTGCTCGACGAAGGCACAATCGTCGAATCAGGTACCCACCAAGAGCTACTCGCACACGGCGGCACCTACGCCAAACTCTGGGCACACCAATCAGGCGGGTTTATCGATGAGTAAACCGGTAAAAAAACTGCCTGCGCCGAACAAACGATTTGGCATTTTACGCAGAACTTTGGGGATAAGCTGGCGCTCCCACCCCGCTGCAATACTGCTTTTTGGCGTTGGGGCCCTGCTCGAAACAGGCAGTTTCGTCGGCACACTGTACGCCTCAGCACAATTGTCGGGTCGTCTCGCCGCCTTCGCAAGCGGGCAAACGGTCACCGACGTATGGCTGTGGCTGTGGCTTGACATATTGTGTGCAGCCGGGATTGCGCTCGGCTTTTGGCTGATGTCATGGGCGAAACGCATGCTGTACTTTCAGATGGTCGGATGGTGCACCTCGCAGTACCAACAGGCGCTCTGCCGCATCGACATACCTGATTTTTACACCGAAACAGTGCGCAATGGCATCAATAAAGCATCAAGTGGTTATAACTGGCAAATCCCCAACTTAGGCGAAACGATTCTTGAATTGCTGTATGGCATATTTCGGTTCGTTGTTACCGCACTAATTGTCATCAAAATTGCCTGGTGGCTCATACCGCTCGTTGGCATATTCCTCATCCCATCGCTGTTTGTCGAACGCCGGCTCGCTACAGTGCTCTGGTTTGTCTGGGACGAAGAAGGTGATAATCGCCAAACGTTTTGGAGCCTCGATTGGCTATTGCGTCAAGCTAAAAACCAAATGGAGCTGCGGAGCAGCCAGGCACGTCCCGCCATACTTTCTCGCCTAAGTGAAATGACAATTAGCTTTTACGCCAAACAGCTGCGTGGTAGCAATGCAGCGTATCAGTGGATGGGGCCAGCCCGACTCGTCGAGGTAAGTAGCACGGCGATTGGCGCAGTAGTACTCTTGCGTCAATTTTTATCGACCACAATCAACCTTGAGCAATACTTTTTCTTGTCGGGAGCACTACTGCGCATTAGCGGGTCGCTCAATAACATTTTTGGCACTCTTGGTCGTTTGCAAGAGCCAGCCCTTTTCGCCCAAACGTTTTATGAGCTCATCGACTGGCCGAGCCACCTCGCCGACAAGCCAAATGCGCTCAAACTCAGTAGTGAAGGCGCACCAGAAATTGTTTTTGATAATGTCTGTTTCTCGTACCCAAAGCAGACTGCAGCTGTTTTTGAAAACTTATCGCTTACCATTAAGCCAGGAGAACACGTTGCGCTTGTTGGGGAAAACGGCGCTGGCAAAAGCACACTCATCAAGCTCCTACTCAGGTTTTATGTGCCCACAAGCGGACGCATTATGGTCGACGGACACGACCTCCAAGATCTTGCCATAGAGTCATGGTATGCTCGGTTGGCAACACTCTTCCAAGATTTTAACCAGTATCCTCTTTCGATTCGTGAGAATGTTGAGATTGGCAGGCCTGAAGCGGGAAATGACGGCACGCGACTCAATAAAGCCGCCGCTAACAGTAACATTACTGAGCTAATTAGTGGTTATAAACATGGCTGGGACACGGTGCTCGACAATAGTTTTGAAAAAGGTGTCGAACCAAGCGGCGGTCAGTGGCAACGCGTAGCGCTTGCACGAGTTTTTTACCGCGATGCACCGGTGCTGATACTCGACGAGCCGACATCGGCAATTGACGCCAAAGCTGAATACGATATTTTCAACAGCATTTTTGAGCAGTACGCCAAACGCACGGCTATCATTGTCAGCCACCGTTTTAGCACGGTTCGACGCGCGGACCGCATTTTGGTCGTAGAAGATGGAGCAATCGTCGAGCAAGGCACGCACGCTGAGCTCATGAACCTCCGCGGCCGATACCACGACATGTTTACCAAACAGGCCGAGGGCTATCGTTAGCCATGTGACAGCTCTGACCTATCACAGCTAGTGCTGCGCCAGGCGATGCAGTACAATTATAGCTAATGTCAGAGAAACCGCGGCGATTTAGTGCATCAACCACACATCTGTATTGGCGTGCTACATCGCAGTACCCAAAATTGCGCGCCGCTTCCTTTCTCGCTCCACTCTCACTCTTGCTCATCTCTGTCGCTATTCCCTTCACTGCAAGCAATGCGCTGAGCGCCTCGTTTGGCCACGACAACAACTTCTGGCGGTATTTTCTTATGCTGATGCTAAGCGCTACGTTGGCGGTCGTATTCAACCGAGCTGGGATGGCGGCCTTTCTCGACATGCAGGCCCGCGTACTACACGATTTGCAGCACCAGGTGTTTGACTCACTCATGCGACGAGGCCTCCGTTTTCATACCAACACAATTGGCGGAAAGCTTGTTTCTGATGCTATCGACTACATCAATGCGTACATACCACTTTCTAATATGCTCATGTTGCAGGGTGGCCCGTTTGCACTCTCGCTCATAGTCGGCATGGTTATCATCTTCGTTGCGTCGTGGCAGCTTGGTGTGTACCTTATGATTACCGTGGCAGTGACGTTGTTTTGGGCGTACCGTGACAGTCTGCGGCGATATGGGCTGCGCGGTAGGCGCTTAATTGCAACCAAAAAACTCCTCTCTCACTTATCGGATAACATCGTCAACGCCGCAACAGTCAAAATGTTCTCAGCCGAAAAACGCGAAACGCACACGAACGATGGCTTTAGCCGGACACTTCGTGACCTTCGCATCAAAGACTGGCAGCTTTCGAGCGGCAGCGCCAATAGCCGATTAGCCGTTTTGCTTGCATTCTTGATGGGGATGATACTGGTCGTCAACATCACCGGCCAGACAACTTCAGCTACCTTGGGCACAAGCATATTTGCCTTTACCTATACGCTGACACTCATCATCCGGCTCTTTGATATTAACAACATGCTACGAACGATTGAGGAGGCATTTTTGCAAGCATCTCCCATGACAAACATCTTGCTCGAGGACGTCGAGGTACGAGATGCACCCCACGCTGCAATGCTCGATATCGATAAAGGTGAAGTTGATTTCCGAAACGTCTCCTTCTCGTACACCGACAGTCGTAGTGGGCAAAGCATTTTTACTAAACTTGACCTACAGATTAAACCGGGCGAACACGTTGGCCTCGTCGGGCCAAGCGGCGGCGGCAAAACAACACTCACTCGCCTGCTACTGCGTTTTGAAGACGTCCAAGACGGCGCCATACTCATCGACGGCCAAGATATCCGCGAGGTAACACAGGCAAGTTTGCGTGACGCCGTCGGCTACGTGCCGCAAGAACCTCTGCTCTTTCACCGCTCGATACGCGAGAACATCGCCTATGGCAAACCAATTGCCTCTGACCGCGCGCTTAAAACCGCCGCAAAACACGCCTATGCCGACGATTTCATTGCCAGGCTGCCTGATGGTTACGAGACTGTCGTCGGTGAACGCGGCGTAAAACTCAGCGGTGGCCAGCGTCAGCGCATCGCCATTGCGCGTGCTCTGCTCAAAAACGCACCAATTCTTGTGCTCGACGAGGCAACAAGCGCACTCGATAGTGAGAGCGAGAATTTGATACAAGAGGCTATGTGGCAGCTGCTCGAAGGTCGCACCGCGCTTATCATCGCCCACCGCCTCAGCACTATCCAACGCATGGACCGCATTATTGTACTCGACGAAGGTAAGATTGTCGAAGAAGGCACACACAAAGAACTCCTCGCTCAAAAAGGCACCTACGCCAAACTCTGGCAGCACCAATCCGGCGGCTTCCTCGAAGAAAACTAACTACAATATACTAGTTATATCTACCTTTTTATGTTATTATGTTTTTTTATGGCATGTTCAGTTAGAATCCCCACAGCCTCTCAGGGTGACACCCAGCGTCCGACATCAATAGTCTTGAGGATTGATACTGGTCTCATTGAAAAATTTCCCGAAGTTCAACCGTTGAATCGTCATACTAGTGGAATGTCGGCAGTCCTCGAACAGATTCACGCGGTCGGCTCGGGCATTGTCCGCGTCTGTTTGGGCAAAGAAATTATTAAATCTGAAGTCAACACTACAAGACTGCAGAGCCAGCTCCGCTTTCGGCAGAAAACATTTCTGCCAAATAGCAGGTCCTTAGCTCAAGTCGAATCATTGTGTGAGAATAAATCGCTGAGCCAAAAATTTCGCAAAAATTTGCTGGCTGGAGTAAAACTGCTAGCTGTGTCGCATGCGCTTCGCGATGTTGGGCTCGCAAACAATAAGAAACTAGCTGGCTGGCAAACCGCGCAGCTCATCAATATAACGGGTCAATCTAGCGACTCTGAAAGTACAGCCGGCTCTAATTTACGAATATACGCCGATACTACATCCTTATTTTCTCAGCGTAACACTTTTGATACGCTTTCAAAGCTCAGTATACAAACCTCCCAGGGTAGAGGAGATATTTGGGGGTTAGTAATTCACAGGAGCCTAGACGAAAGAACAAGAAATGTAATGACTGTGGTTGATTCCACGCACCATATCGGTCAAATAGAAAACCAAAACCAGCAGCCAGCACTTAGCGTCGCTCACACCTGTATACAAATGCTCGGCTTGCTGTCCGTCAAGACAACTTGAACTATCGAATATCTATCAGATTATTCTTTTGAGGATTCGGCGGCTGGAGCTTCGCCTTCGGCGGCGGATTCAGCTGGGGCGGTTTCTTCGGCTTCACCGGCGGCGGCTTCGTTGGCGGCAGCAAGTGCGCTTGGCTCGAAGACTGTCGCTACAGCATGGCTCGCCTCGGTCTCGATAACAACGCCCTTTGGCACGATGAGGTCAGCAACAGTGATGTGGTCGCCAACTGCAACCAATTTCTCGGCGTCATAAAACAGCTCATCGGGCAGGTCCCTTGGCAACGCTTTGACTTCGACTTCGTCGAGCTGCGACAGCACGATTAAGCCTGCGCGCTCGGCAGGGCTAGCATCATTGCCGTCGGCATACTGTGGCTTGACGGGAATCTCGGCGTCGACCTGTTGGTTGGCAGATACGGCGTTAAATACAACGTGAGTATAAGTGTTGAGTTTTGGGTCACGGGTAACATCACGGACTAAGGCGGTGAATTTCTTGCCACCAACGCTCAATTCGACAGGGTGGTGTCGGCCAGCGGCATGAAAAGCCTTAGCGAACGCTTGGTAATTGGCCTGAATGTGGGTAGATGCTTTACCGTGGTCATGTATAACAGCAGGTATAAAGCCGTCGGCTCGCACATTTTTAACAGTTTTGCCGAGAGTGTCGCGTGGCTGCACTTCGAGTGTAATTTGATCAGACATAGTCTTCCTCTCTTTTTATACTAATCTCGCGCTAGTATAGCACTTTTTCGTTAAAAGACGAAATGTCGCCCTTGGAGTAATTAACGTTTTTACTCTGCCGCGCTCTACGCTACAATATAAAGATGCAAGGCATAATCAACCTCATCACCAGCATTGGCGTTATCGCCGTACTTTTTGCCGTTTTTGCCGAGTCGGGTCTGATGGTTGGGTTTTTCCTGCCGGGCGACAGCCTGCTCTTCGCCGCTGGGTACCTCGTCAAGCAAGGTGAGCTGGGCGGTACGCTTGGGTTGCACATCAATATTCACCTGTTTGTTTTTTTGCTGTTTCTCGCCGCTGCAGCTGGTCAGAGTACTGGGTACCTCTTTGGTAAGAAAATAGGTCGGAGGTTATTTGAGCGCGAAAACACACGCTTTTTTCGCAAAGAAAACCTTGAGCGCACTGAGCAATTTTATGACAAGCACGGTCCCTTGGCGATTGTGCTCGCTTGTTTCGTGCCCATCGTCCGCACATTTGTACCCATTGTCGCCGGCATCAGCAAGATGACCTATCGGCAGTTTTTGCCCTACAACCTCCTCGGTGCCTTCACGTGGACGTATGGGTTTACCTACCTCGGCTACTTTGCGGGTTCGGCCCTTAACCGTGCTGGTGTGAATGTTGAGGTTGCTGCGCTGATTATCATTTTCTTATCGATATCACCTATGGTTATTCATATTGTCAAAGACCCCGTGCGCCGCCGCAACATGTACGCCGGTTTCAAACGCGAGGTCCGCACCATCTTCAGCAAATCCAAGTAGCCGTAAACTTTACAAGTGTCTTATCATGGCTATACCATGTGCTTGAGGTACTGCGCGGTGTAGCTTGTTGGGTGTTTGGCGACTTTTTCGGGTGTGCCCGCAGCTACAATAGTACCGCCGGCTGCACCGCCTTCGGGGCCCATATCGATAAGCCAGTCGGCATTTTTGATAACGTCAAGGTTGTGCTCGATGACAATCATGCTGTTACCTGCGTCGACCAATGCGTGCATGACACCGAGTAACTTTTCGACGTCTGCCATGTGCAAACCCGTAGTCGGTTCATCAAGAATGTAAAGCGTTCGGCCGGTCGGGCGGCGGCTAAGCTCACTGGCTAGTTTGATGCGCTGTGCCTCACCCCCACTGAGGGTTGTTGCCGGTTGCCCAAGCGCGATATAGCCCAGACCAACATCAACGAGCGTTTGCAGTTTGCGCGCGATAGCAGGAACGTTGCCAAAAAACTCGAGAGCTTGCTCGCATGTCATGGCCAGAACATCGCTAATAGTTTTACCTTTGTAGTGGATCTCGAGCGCTTCGCGGTTATAGCGCTGACCGTGACAGACTTCACAACTGACATAGACATCGGGCAAAAAGTGCATTTCTATCTTGATAATGCCATCACCAGAGCAGTTTTCGCAGCGACCGCCTTTGACATTAAAACTAAAGCGGCCTGCACTGTAACCGCGCAATTTAGATTCGGGTACACTGGCGAAAAGCTCACGAATGGGAGTAAACAACCCTGTGTAGGTAGCAGGGTTGCTACGTGGTGTACGCCCGATGGGCGACTGATCGATAATGATTGCTTTGTCGAGCTCTTTGATGCCTTCTATATCATCATGCCGGCCAGGCGTTGTACTAGCGTGATGCAGCTGAGCCTGTAATTCTTTTGCGAGGATGTCATTGATAAGGCTCGATTTGCCACTGCCGCTCACACCGCTGACGACCGTAAGGAGGCCAAGTGGGATACTGACTGTGACATCGCGTAGGTTGTTTTCGCGCGCACCCTTGATAACAAGTTGCTTGCCATTGCCCTTGCGGCGTTTTTTGGGTACGGCGATTACAAGTTTGCCCGATAAGTATTGCCCGGTGATGCTTTCTTTTGACTGCTCGACTTCACCGGGAGTGCCTTCGGCGACAATGTACCCACCATGAATGCCGGCCCCTGGGCCAATATCGAGTAGGTAATCAGCCGTACGAATCGTTTCTTCATCATGTTCGACCACGATAACGCTATTGCCGAGGTCGCGTAGGTGTTTGAGCGTGCCAATTAGCCGCCCGTTGTCGCGCTGGTGCAAGCCAATGCTTGGCTCGTCAAGCACATAGAGCACGCCCATCAGGCCTGAGCCAATCTGTGTGGCTAGCCGTATGCGCTGGGCTTCGCCACCACTCAGCGTCGTAGCACTACGTAGCAATGTGAGATAGTTGAGCCCAACATCTTGCAAGAAGCGGAGCCGCGCGAGGATTTCTTTGAGCACCAGTTTCGCAATGCTGGCATCGCGTTCGTTAAGCTTGAGACCAGCAAAGTAGGTCACGGCGTCGTCAATTGAGAGCTCACAGATGTCCATTATCGACCGATTGCCAACGGTAACGGCCAGAATTTCGGGCTTGAGCCGTCTGCCATGGCACGTCCCGCACGGTTTTTCCTGCATAAACCGCTCGATGTCGCGGCGCATAAAGTCGCTGTCGGTTTCTTTGTGACGTCGCTCAAGATTGGGGATGACGCCTTCGTACGTCGTGTCAAAAAATCGCCCGCCGCCCACAGCAACACGGAACGTTTCGTCGCCGGTGCCATACAAAATACGTTGCATGTTGGTGCTACTAATCTTCGCTGTCGGCTCATGCAAACTAAAACCATGCTTCACACCAACCGCCTCGAGCTTGCGCACATACCAGTTATCCATATTGATGCGGTTATAGGGGCGAATGGCACCCTCGGCAATAGTCAGACGGCCATTAGGGACAACGAGCTCTGGGTCGACTACCAGTCGGTTGCCAAGCCCCGTACAAACCGGGCAGGCTCCGTGCGGGCTGTTAAAGCTAAAAGTGCGGGGTTCAAGCTCTGGGATTTTCACCTCTGGGTGGTCGGGGCACGCATACATGAGGCTATAGTGCGTCGATTCGCTGCTGTCGGCATTGAGCACAGTAAGTTTGGATTCGGCAATTTCCATGGCTTGTTCGATACTCTGTGCCAGGCGCGTTCGTGACGCTTCATCATTGACCAGACGGTCGACAACGATTTCAATTGTGTGGCGGATGTTTTTGTCGAGCTCTGGGAACTCGTCGAGCGCGTAGACTACGCCGTCGATACGAGCGCGCGCAAAACCAACCCGCTGGTACTGCTCGGGAATGTGCTCGAAGGCACCTTTTTTGTCGGTCACGACCGGCGCTAGCACTATGAGCCGCGCGCCAACATCACTAGTCATAACTTGGTCAATCACATTTGCAATGGTCTGACGCGTCACCGCGAGGCCACAAACCGGGCAATGAGGCACGCCTATGCGTGCAAATAGTAGACGCAGGTAATCGTAAATCTCGGTAACCGTCGCCACAGTACTACGGGGGTTACGACTGGTCGATTTCTGGTCTATTGAGATAGCAGGGCTTAAACCGTCAATCTGGTCAACATCGGGCTTTTCCATGAGGCCGAGGAATTGGCGGGCATAGGCGCTGAGGCTCTCGACATAGCGACGTTGCCCTTCGGCATAGATAGTATCAAACGCAAGGCTTGACTTGCCCGAGCCGCTGAGACCAGTAATGACCACTAGTTTCTCGCGCGGAATCGTCACGTCAACATTCTTGAGATTGTGCTCTCTCGCACCCTTCACCACAATTGCGTCATGCATAAGTCCACCAATTATACGCGGTTTTGCCACTTTTTTCTAGCTAAAATTGCACAGAGATGCTACTGCGCGAATAGAATTGCCTTGGTTTATCGTATAGTGCCCCGATACAATTTGATGCCATTCATTGCTAGACATTCTGGCAAATCATCGGAGTTACGTATAAGTTGGTTTGGGGCTTTCCGTAACAACGAGAGTGCGTTGCCCGCCATAAGCCCCAAGGTTATGTGGGGGTTAAATGGCGGTTGGTCCCATGAGCCAACATGCATTGACATGAATTTATTAAGTGCACTATGCCGTGTTAACAGATTATAATCAGGTTGAATTCTAAGTGCTAATTTGTCAGAGCTTCTGCCCACTGCAATCAATGGAGTTTTCTCATGCACCCAGACGTTGACTGGTTCGGTACCGACTTCTTCCTCGATGTACCTCTCAAATCTATCTATGAGATCCCCCAAGTTACTTTGCGCGTTCTTTCGCGCATGAATCAATCTTATCAAACCACCCAATAAGGTAAGATGCATGGTAGGTATTGGGCTGATGATTGTTGCGCCTTTATGGCGCGCTGCGACTTCTCCTGCCAACTGTCTGACTTGTTGTCTGCTTTTGCCTTCTTTAAGAGTATGGGCCACACATGACCGGCTATATAAAAAGGCGTTCATTTTTTGCCCACCACTGCGGTTTGCAGTGTTCTTCATATAACTACATAATACCCGGCGCAAACGTAGTGCGTCAAACAAACTGCATGATAGAGGTACTAACGAGGGACGTATTCACGCCAATGTTTAGGGGTCATATGGGCCGCAGTTTCTTCGGCAAGACAGCGCAAAAAGAGACGACCCGTCTCGGCATTGGTGAATAGCGGTACGTGGTTGTCAACGGCAAGACGGCGAATGCGCTGCGCATCACCGCTATCAAACAGTGACGGTACATTAATCATGACATCAAACTGTTTGTTGGTAATCGCGGTCGCGACACTCGGTTCGCGCTGCTCTTGTATTTTGTGCACAAGCCGCATAGCGATGCCCTGCTCGGTAAAGTAATCGTACGTACCTTGTGTGGCGTAAATGTTCCAGCCCTTTTGGTGCAATATGGTAAGCTCATCGACAAAACGATGTTTGTGCTCATCGGGCAAACTAACAAAGATATCTTTGCCCCTCACCTGCTGTTCGGTTGCCAACCACGATGTAAAGAAGGCTTCTTCGAGGTCGGCACCAAAGCAGGCCACTTCGCCGGTCGAGGCCATTTCGACGCCAGCAACCGGGTCGGCACCCTTAAGACGGTTGTATGAAAACTGTGGTGACTTAACCGCGACATGGTCAAGGTCAAACGTCTGATATGAGGAGGTGTTTTCAAGCCCAAGCATCGCATCGGTCGCAATGGCGATAAAGTTATGCCCCGAAACTTTCGACACGAACGGGAATGAGCGCGAGGCTCGAACGTTGCATTCGATTACTTTAAGCTCATTGTCTTTGGCGATAAACTGTATGTTAAACGGCCCCGTTATGTTAAGGTTTTTAACAACTTGCTTCGCAATGTTCTTGGCACGGCGCACTGTTTCGAGGTACAGCCGCTGGGCTGGGTAGACCACCGTAGCATCGCCCGAGTGCACGCCAGCGTTTTCGATATGCTCAGACATTGCGTAGATGATAAGTTTGCCATCTTGGGCGACACCGTCAATCTCAAGCTCTTTGGCATTCAAAATAAACTGCGAAATAACAACGGGGTGGTCAGGCGACAAGCGCGTCGCCTCTTGCAAATACTGCTCAAGCTCTTCGTCGCTGCGCACAACATTCATCGCTCCGCCCGAGAGCACATATGACGGACGGATGAGGAGCGGGTAGCCAACGGTCTCGGCGAACTTCTTAGCGGCCGAAAGCGTCGTAATCTGCTGCCAGCGGGGCTGGTCAATACCAAGCCGGTTTAGCATGGACGAAAACTTTTCGCGGTCTTCAGCGCCGTCGATGCCCTGTGCCGACGTGCCGAGGATGGGATAACCAGCCTCTGCAAGCGGTAGGGCAAGATTGTTAGCAATCTGGCCGCCCACAGAAACCACCGTGCCCTGGGTTTGCTCAAAATCGGCGATGTCCCGCACTCGTTCGAGGCTCAACTCGTCAAAGTACAACCTATCTGAGCGGTCAAAATCGGTCGAAACAGTTTCGGGGTTAGAATTGACGATGATTGTCTGGTGGCCGCGGCGTGCCAAAGTCTTGGCCGTATTGACCGCACACCAATCAAACTCAACCGAAGAGCCGATGCAGTACGGCCCAGAACCCAAAATAGTAACTGCCAATTTGCCGAGCGGCTCAACATCATGGCTGCGACCATGATAGGTCATGTACAAGTAATTTGTCTCGGCGGCAAACTCACCAGCCAACGTGTCGATTTGTTTGACAACAGGCAGCACGCCAAGCTTGTGCCGTACCCCCCGTATCTGGTCTTCTGATTTGCCTCGCAATTTGCCAATGGTGTTATCTGAAAAACCGTGTTGCTTGACGGCGCGGAGCAGCTCGGCACTAAGCGATTCTTTTTTGAGCTGTTTTTCAAGCTCATATATGCTGGCCATATGGTGCAAAAACCATGTGTCAATCTTTGAGAGCTCATGTATACGCTCGACAGTTTTGCCAGCGCGCAGCGCTTCGTAGACCGCAAAGAGTCGCCTGTCGGTCGCGTGTTCAATCTCGTCTTCGAGGTCTTTGAATGTGTAGGGGTGTTGGCTGAGCCCCTGCGCACCGATGTTGAGCATGCGCACGGCTTTTTGAAGGGCTTCGGGGAATGACCGCCCAAGCGCCATAACTTCACCAACACTTTTCATCTCGGAGCCAATGTGATGGTCGCTTGCCTTGAGTTTAGCCAAATCCCAACGTGGCATCTTCACGGCAATATAGTCGAGTGCCGGCTCAAAAAATGCAGAGGTCGTGCCAGTCACGCTGTTTTTGAGCTCATGAAGCCGTTTACCAAGCATTAATTTTGAAGCGACAAACGCCAATGGATAGCCAGTTGCCTTGGACGCAAGCGCGCTAGAGCGCGACAGCCGCGCATTGACCTCAATGACGCGGTAATCGCCCGTTGTAGGGTGAAGCGCGTACTGGATGTTGCACTCACCAATAATGCCGAGGTGGTTAATCGTATCGATAGCAACACGGCGCAAATGGTGGTACTCGGTGTCGGTTAGCGTCTGTGACGGTGCAACGACGATACTCTCGCCCGTGTGGATGCCCATTGGATCAAAGTTTTCCATGTTACAAACAGTAATGGTGTTGCCGTCGCTGTCGCGCACGACTTCATACTCGACCTCTTTCCAGCCGCCCAAATACTCCTCAATGAGTACTTGTGGCACAACTTTCATTACTTCGTTGACCCGCTGGCGCAGTTCGGCTTCATTGTCGATACGCCCCGACCCTAAGCCGCCAAGGCTAAAGCCAGAACGAAGCATGATGGGGTAGCCGATGTCTTGGGCAGCAGCGAGTGCATCTGTTAGGTTATGGGCACTCGTACTTCGTGCCGTTAGCGTGCCAATCTCTGCAAGAGCACGCTTAAACAAATCACGGTCTTCGGTCGTTTTAACAACATCGACTGGCGTTCCCAGTACCTTGATGCCCAACCTCTTGAACACGCCTGTTTCATCCAGCTCCAGCCCAAGGTTCAGCGCCGTTTGACCACCAAAACTCAGCATGACAGCGTCGGGCTTTTCGCGCTCGAGTATTTTTGTTACAGTGCCAGCCTGTAACGGCTGGAAGTAAACCACATCGGCCATGTCATCATCGGTTTGCACGGTTGCGATGTTGGGGTTAACGAGAACAACCCTAATGCCCTCTTCCTTCAGCGCCTTAATCGCCTGCGACCCAGAGTAATCGAACTCACCGGCTTGGCCAATACGTAGCCCCCCCGAACCGAGCAGGACTACTTTTTTGTATTGTCTAGTTGTTTTTACAGACATTGGTAAAACCTTTCAAATAGCCACGCCGTATCGGTCGGCCCGGCGCAGGCTTCGGGGTGAAACTGTACAGCAGAAAACGGTTTCGTTTTGTGCCCTATGCCCTCGACAGAACCGTCGTTGAGGTTTCGGAATGACGTCACCCAACCGTGCGGAAGTGTTTGCTCGTCAATAGCATAGCCGTGATTCTGGCTCGTAATATAGGCATGCTGTGTACCTGTTTCAAGACATGGCTGGTTGTGGCCACGATGACCAAACGTTAACTTGTACGTGCTCGCACCAGCCGCTAGCCCCATAATTTGGTTGCCAAGACAAATGCCGAAGATTGGTTTGCCGAGCTTCATCGCCTTGCGCGCAATTGTAATAGTCGCTTCGTAGAACTCAGGGTTACCCGGGCCATTCGAAAGCAGTACACCGTCGTATGGTTCGTTTGTATAGTCATAATCGTGCGGAACGCGCTTGACCTGTATCGGCAGCGCACAGAGTGAACGCACGATGTTTTCTTTGCTTCCACAGTCGACGAGTATGACCTTTTTGCTGTGTTGTGTGTTGTAAACTTCGGGCTTGTCGATTGACACAATGTGCTGTTGGAGCTCAAAATCGTGCACTGGCTTTGTCGCAATCGCACCCGACATCGTACCATTTACGCGTAGGTGCTTGGTCAAGGCGCGTGTATCAACATCGGTTATAATCGGCACGTTCTCGGACTGCAACCACTCGAGGAGTGAACGGTCGGCGCCGGCGTGACTCCAATGCTCAGTCGCCTCACTGACGACCACGCCGGCAACCTGGATACGACCCGACTCTCGTTTTCCAAGGTCAACGCCGTAGTTACCGATGAGCGGATAGGTGAATACAAGTATTTGCCCCGTGTACGATGGGTCAGTCAGTGACTCGACATAGCCGGTCATGCCAGTATTGAAAACGACTTCGCCATTACCGATTGTCTGGCCAGCCAGAACTTGACCAGGGTAACTCGTACCATCTGCTAGGTACAGGTGCCCCACTTCTGTCTCAAAAAAACCGCTCTTTTGGGAGCGGTGAACGGACGTGGTTGCTGAATGTTTTTTTGGGCTTGTCTCCATATGCTGCATGCTCAAACGATAGTACCAAACTATGTCCCATAACTCAAGCTTTAATTCAATTTTCAGCATTGTTTCAGCTTATTCGCTATACTAACAATATGGATTTTATACGACGGAATGCTAAACGCATCTTCACCGATTTCGCTGGGTATTTGCTAATAGTAGTGTCACCGATTGTCGGCTTACTCCCCGGACCGGGAGGTATTGCACTGTTACTCGGCGGGCTCGGTCTGCTCTCGCTCAACAATCACTGGGCAAAACAACTTCGCGAACGTCTCCTGAACCATGGTGGCCGTATCATTGAATTTCTCTTTCCGCGCAATGCAGCAGTTGAGTGGCTCTATGACAGCTTGGTTGTCGCAATCCTCATCCTTGCATCGGTACTTATCTGGCAACGCAGCGCCATTTGGCAACTCAGTTTGGCAATCGCAGCATATTTTGCTGCGTTATTCATTGCGCTCATGAACCGTGACCGGGCTGGAGTACGAAAACGCAAACTTCGCCCAAAGCATAAGCATACTTAACACTAGTATTGCTAAATATACTATTTTCTAGTATAATCCGCATATCAACCTATGCGAGGTGCTAACGTGGAAGATTTTCTCGTACTCGGAATCGTGCCAAACACGAATATTCAAATTAATTTTGAGAGCTGGCTCATTTTGGTGCAGTCGCTTGTACTCTTGTATTTACTAGTACGGTGGGGACACAAACGTTTCGTTATGTGGTACACACGCTACCTAGAACATCGTGTTTTGTCATCGCTCGTCAAGTACCATTCTCTCTGATTATATTAAAACCTCCCAGCAGAATAAGCCCTCGGTCAGAAACCGATGATTTTCGAGTCAAAACCAGCCAGACTGGAGGAAGCGTACCAGTAGTTGCACTGATATGGGCTGGTGGGTTTTGGCCGAAAAGGGCGGTTCTATGAGTAGGGGAGTTTTTTGCCGGGAGGTTTGAAGACATGATGGAGTCTACACGTCAGGAGCTGGCATGATGCTTTCGGCGTACAGCTGCAGTTCTTCGAGCAAGTACTGTTTGTCGGCACGGCCACTGGCTACGGCGAGCTCAGATAATCGGTGCATATACTGTGCTAACCGGCTTTGTGTACCTCCAGCCATCAATGACTCATAACAATGAGCTTCCCAGGCTGTCCGTTCATCGTCTGTCAGCGTTGTCGGGAAGTTGCGTGCCTTGTAAAGCGGCAGCATGAGCCGCAATCGTTCGTCATTAAAGTCTCGCACCATATCGCCGAGTTCGTCAGGCGCGGCCACTCGTACGACGCCCATAAGATTGGCATCGTGGTCGCCAATGAACCCGTCGTACAGACGCTGATCGGGTTGGCGCTCAATAGCCGAACTATGCTTGTTGCGTTCGTCGTCGAGCAACCGCAGCGCCACCAAAACATCTTTGGTAAAATGAGGGTTCTCGCGCAGTATCTCGCGGTGTACGGCAACCTGCTTGGGGTCGAGCGATAGGCGTTTTTGCGAGTCTGCATCGAGCACCGATAGCGGCGCGACGGCCGGGCAGCGATTGTATTGGAGCGTCTTAATGGGCAGCCTTGGCGGTGCGTTTTTGTCGCGTGTCCAGCGCCAGCGCTCAGCGAGCTCCGCCGGCCCAAGTGCCAAAAACGGCGACGGGTCGTAACGCAAATCATAAACCAATGAACCCTGTGCATTGGGGTTCGATGCCAAACGCACCGCAATACTCGTTTTCTCGTATGCACTGTCGTATTTGCCACTACTGTATACAAATGGCTCGCCGCGCTCAACCAACTCGGCAGCCCGTTTCTTATTTCGCATTGCAAAGAGATACTCAAACAGTTTTGGTTGCTTGTCACGAATCAATTTTGCAACCGCTATGCTGGCACGTACATCGCTGAGCGCATCATGCGCTGCCTCGTGCGCGAGACCGTTTGCCTTTGTAAGCAGCTCGAGCCGGTTGGTGGCTTTGCCGTTATCATCAGTCGGCCAGATGATACCTTCTGGCCGAAGCGCCCGTGTCATGCGTACTACGTCGAGCAAATCCCATTTCCCACGGTCATCGCGCCACTGCCAACCATAAGCATCGTAAAAGTTGCGATAATGCAAAAAACGCATAAACTCATCATCAAACCGTATGCTGTTAAAACCGGCAAAAATGGTCCCACGCGTCGCAACTTCTTCGGTAAATAGGCGCAAGAAATCAACTTCACTAATACCATCGGCCAGCGTCATTTGCGGCGTTATGCCTGTAATCATGATAGCGTCGGGCTGCGGCAAAATGTCTTCGCTCAGACGAATCAGTACGTTCACCGGCTCACCAACGGGCTCTAGCGCTAGCGATGTACGCTGACCGGCAAACTGCATAATACGGTCGCCCCGCGGGTCAGTCCCCGTTGTCTCGAGGTCATACCAGAAAAACGTTTGCTTGGCTGCTTTCATACCACCAGTGTAGCTCCGCACCCCCCAAACCCCAAATACTTATCAAAAATCGCCACAGGGCGAAATTATGGTCGGTTTGTTCATACAACCTCCTCCAGAACAGTAAATCTTATCTGAAATGTTCGATGTTGCTTAGAGTACGATGGTGCCGCGTATGAGATGAATAGTTGCGCCGGAGCGGGCATGGCGGCGTGCTAGCTCATGAAAGACACCTTGTTTTTGCAAAATACTGCGCAAGCGCTGGACTGACTCTTCATTGTCGAAGTCGGTGCGAGTTGCAAACTTATCGACTATACCGCCACGAACCGAGTACTCGCCGTCGTCAGAAATGACGACTCCCCAACGGTCGGCATCGTCAATTGTAAGCACAGGTTGCGCATCGTTTGGCTCGGCCTCTGCGGCAACCTCAGCAGCAATACGAGCTCGCTCTGCATGTACGAGCGCAGCTGTCGCATAGAGCAATTCCTTAACTCCTTGATGTGCCTGAGCCGAGATTACAAACAGTTTTGTGCCTTTTGGGATAACTTGTTTGAGCTTTTTTTCTGCCGCTTCAACCCGCTCTGGTGCTACCGTGTCTGCCTTAGATAGCACGACAATCTGCGCTTTGGCTGCAAGGTCAACAACGTACGAGCTTAGTTCCTGCTGGATAGTATGATAATCGCGTACAACATCATCGCTTGCAACATCAATAAGATGTAGCAACACAGCAGTGCGCTCTACGTGACGCAAAAATTCATCACCAAGCCCCTTGCCTTCGGCGGCACCCTCTATGAGACCAGGTATGTCGGCGACCAACAAACTGGTATCGGACGACACATCAGCCACACCAAGATTAGGTGTCAGTGTAGTAAAAGGATAGTTTGCAATTTTGGGGCGCGCATTGCTAACCACCGACAAAAAGGTCGATTTGCCCGCATTTGGCAGGCCAACAAGACCAACATCAGCAATAAGCTTGAGTTCTAGTACGACAGTCTTGTCTTCGCCTTCGCCACCCGGCTCGGCAAACTTTGGTGCTTGACGTACAGAACTAACAAAGTGAGCATTGCCAAAGCCGCCACGGCCACCAGCCGCAACGACGAATGTCTGTTCGTCTGCGGCCAGGTCGGCAATCTCAACGCCATCTTGCGAAACGATGGTGCCAACTGGCACTGGGACAATTAGGTCTTTGCCTCGGCGGCCGTGTTTACGTGTTTTGCCGCCGTTTTCGCCGCTTTCTGCCGTCAGCTCTTTGTGAAAACGAAAAGCAACAAGAGTGTTTTGGTTGCGTGATGCGGTTAGCACGATGTCGCCACCGTTGCCACCATCGCCACCATCTGGGCCACCGTGGTCAATAAACTTTTCTTGGCGAAAACTGGTACGTCCCGAACCACCGTTGCCCGCGATTACATGTACCTTTACTTGGTCTACAAACTTCATACCGTCAGTATAACAGATGAGAAGTGATTATGATAGGTGTATAATTTTTTATATATATTTGCAAATTTCGAATAAAGACGCCGATTTCTACGCCACCGAGCTCACACGCTTAGGAGCGAGTTATGTAGTTAGGGTAGGTCGACGCCGACATCCAACCGCTGTAGCCAACACGGCCAAAGCCGGCAATGCCGTTCATATCGCTAATCTTCATCTGTGAACCATCTTCAGAAACTTCCTCGACAATACCAACGTGTCCAGCCCAGCCAGACGGTGTCTGGAAGATAGCACCAGGTGTTGGTGCCGAGCTAACACGCCAACCGCTAATACGTGCATAGTAAGCCCAAGTGTTTGCATTGCCCCAGTTGCCAGGGGCACCAGAACGTGCGGCGGCGTAGTACGTACACCAGCCCCAGTCATAGCCGTTGCCACCATAGCTTGGGGTAAAGCTACTCACAGCGTAGCTAGAGATTGAACGCGCCGGAGCAGCAGTGATGACTTGACCGTTCGCGATGTAGATACGGCGTCCGACTACTAAGCCACCCTGTTCTGCGTCGTTATCGGCCGAGATGTTTTCTGCGCTGGTGTGATATTTGGTTGCAAGACTTGTCGGTGTGTCACCAGCTGCAACTACATAGGCAATGCCCTCAGCGGGAGGCATATAGAGTTTAGTCCCTGGCGTCAATGTATTACCGGTAATATTGTTTGACCAGCGGATACTGTCAGAGCTTACGCCAAACTTCTGCGCCACTGAACTAACAGTGTCACCATCAACGGCAGTATACTCTTTGATATCGCGCCAACTTTTAAGCTGTGTGTCGACAATTTGCGGTTTTGCGGCGATGTTAGTATCACTAGCACTCATTAGGACGGCAACTTTGGCGCTTTGGGCTTGGTTAGCCACGGCAGTCGCTTCCTCGATTTTTGTGGCCCGAGCGACATTGACAGCCACGTCAGATGCAGTTAGCTTGTCTACAGGGCTCAATACTGCCGCACTCTCCTCGACATTTACAGCAGAGACGGCAGCTGTATCAGAAGGAGCTTCTGCGACGACAAACCAAACAACGCCAACGAGCACAAGCGCATTGGCCGAGACTAAGCTTATGCGAATCAACCGTTTCCGGAATGCCTTCCTCCGCAGCGCCTTCTGCAGGCGGTTGCTAGCGATTTCACGTTTTTGGCGCAGTTTACTGGCCGTAAATGATCGAGTTGTTGCAGTACTAATACAATTTCTCCTAGCCGCGCATCGAGCTTGCCCGCTGCGACCGCTATAGGTTTCGTGCCGCTTACATTACTATTGGTGCTGATTGCATATCAGCCGTATCACTAGGTGTCTTTTGTGCAGCGAAACCGTTACATTTTGAACAATCACGCACGCGCCCTGCTCAAAATGCTACCGTGTAATGATACCAAACCGCAGACCCAGGCGCAACCCCAATAGACCTGTTCACCTCTGTTAATTATACGGTATTGAGTTATCTAGCCACTATTGACAGAGTTTTATGCAGTACCGCTTAACGAGCGTTTCATGCTCTTGCAGTGTTCGCGAAAAATATGTCGTGCCGTCGTCGCCCGCTACAAAAAACAGCCAGTCTGTCGCCGACGGGTTGGCAACAGCGTCAAGCGACACCGCGCTAATATTGCTGATAGGCGTTGGCGGCAAACCAGCATGCAGACGGGTATTGTACGGCGTGTCATACGTGACGTCTTGGCCAACACCGGCAAGTTCTGAACCGTAAAACGCCGTGACGTCACTACCAAGTTGCATGTCTAATTTGGTGCGTTTGATAAACACTTGTGCCGCTTGGGCGCGGTCCGCGGCTGTCACGACCTCTTTTTCGACAATTGATGCCAAGATAAGTGCCTCATAGGTCGCCAAACCTTGCCGTTCAAAGCCAGCTTTGCGCGCTGGTGTCAACATACGGCCCATGCCGGCAATTGACTGCTCGACGATATCTTTGGCAGTACTTGTCGCTGTGCGTTGAAATGAATCAGGGTACAAGTAGCCCTCAAGGCTTGCCCCCTTTGGTTTGTCGGCCAGCACTGCAAGCCCCTCATACTGAGTCGGTTCAAGAGCTGCGTCGACATCAGCCTCAGAAAAACCCTGATTAATAAGTGACGCCCTCACTTGATTGAGCCGCTCGCCTGGTAGTATGGTAACCAGACGTGTCGCAACTTTCCCGTGAGTTAGCTGCTCAACAATTGACTGTGTGCTCTGACTCGGGCTAAGTGTGTATGTGCCTGCCTGCAGATAGTTTGCACCACCCCGCAGCTGCACATAGAGCCGGAATGCCCAGGCCTTACGTACCAAATCTTCTTTTTCAAGCTGCTGACCAATTTGGCCGACAGACAAACCTTGCTTAATCGTCACCTCTTGGGCAGAACCACTAGGATTGGCGGGCGAAAGGTTGCTTATGGCATATCGCCAGCCAACAAACAGCGCTAGCCCAGCAAGCACAACAAGCACAAGCAGTGTTAGCAGTAGCGCACCAACCCACGATCGTTTCTTTTTTTCACCCTGTCGATAGCGCGCCATACTATCGCACTCCGCCCTCAGTCAAATAACGCTCGAGAATAACTGCCGCAGCTACCGCGTCAAGCCCAATACTCTTGCCTCTCAGTAAGCCGAGGTAAGCATCGGCCGATACACTCGACAGTGCTTCTTCGGCATATTCAACGGGTAGATTGAACTTGTCGGCCAATGCCTGCCCAAAAGCTTGGCACCTCTTGGCCTGTGGGCCTAAGCTTCCATCCATGTTGCGCGGCAACCCCACGACGAAGCGATTCACATGCTCATCACTTGCGAGTTTGGTTATATCTGCATACAGTTGTTCGCCATTAGCAAGCGTAATGAGCGGTTGCGGTAGTCGTGCGACGCTATGAGCAACCGCTACGCCGACGCGCTTCTCGCCGTAGTCAAATGCCATAATATACTCATCAGCCGCCATCGGGTCGCTACTTGACCACGCCGTCGATTGTGACGGTTATTTTCTTAACATCTTTTGGTGCCTTCGTAACCCAAACAGGGCTATAGGCAACCTGAACGTCTGTGATACCCGGGGCTCCGTCGAGCAAGGCCTTAATGTCACCTGCTTTTAAGCCTGCAACCTGTGTCTTTAAATCGGCTGCGTTCAGTTCGGGCCCAGCGGTCGAACGAACCTTAACGGCGACAACGGCATTCGTTGGGCTACCTGGATTCTGCTGTGTGAATTTAGCATTAGCAACACCGTCGTCGGTGATTTTTTGCTTTTTAGTGTCAATCTGGCTTTTGACATTTGCCGTGACAAGCGCCTTGAGGTCATCTTGCTTGATACCGAGCATCGTGTACGGCACCTTGGCCGTCACTTTAACGCTTTCAACTTTATCGCCCGCCTTAGCACTTGTCGTCACCTGCTGATCGCCAGCCAAGAACGTTGATGAAACCGGCATAAGCCCCTTGGCCGTAAGTGCAGCCTCGAGCTCCGCTTTGACCGCAGTAGTGTCTTTGGTGTTAATCTTTTCTGTAGCAGCATCGATGTCCGCTTGGGCCACTACCTTAGTAATCTCATCGGTGCCGCCGGCGATTGTTTCGTTGGCTTTGGCAGTAACATTAGATGATGCGCTAACCGTAAAGCTGGTACCCGTGTCTACGTTAAACTTCACCCCACCGTTAATGGCGACAACTTTTACCGTACCAGACCATTCCGATTGTGCGCTGGTCGGGTTACACTTGCTGCCAATTATCGCCCGATTGAGCGTCAGGGGCGCCTGCGTAATATAGGTGTTTCCATTGGCGCTAATGCCCGAGCCAGTAGGGATACTTACGGTATCTTCATCACAGCCCTTAAGCGCAAAATAGACATTTCCGCTCGCTCTAAGACCATTGTTTTGCTGGCCAGTGGCGGGGGCCTCCTCGGAGTACGTTTTAGCAACCAGCTGAGAAACCGCTGGGATTATTTTGTTCTCGATGTCGAGCGTCTGAGCGGTTGTATCGAGTGTCAAATTGAGATCTGATGTAATAGTCGTGCTGTCTGTCGTAATCGCTACACTCGCCTTAGGTAATACCACGGCCGCAAATATCCAAGCTGTGATGCCAGCTATAACGAGGACAATACTGAGTACGATGCCTACCCGGAACTTGTTAAAGCTCGGGACCTTGAGTTTTTTATCGGGTTTACCAGGTTTTGCAGGTTCTGCGGCAAGTTCTTCCGCACCGTCTTCATCAGGTTCGTCAGGCATAAGGATTGACTCTGGCTCATTTGCGGCAAGTGCGCCAACAGAGACGGCAGCAGCTGCGGCAGGGTTGAAATCATCATTCTGCGCCGTGCCATCAACAACATCAAGTGGTTCGTCAACGCTCTCTGGCTCGTCGCTCACGGCATCGGGCGCGGGCGGGATACCTGGCTTACTCGTTGGTGTCGCGGCAATATGCATGCCAACGAGCCCAGCGAGTGGTAATAGACCCGCTTCGCTCGTAACGAGAACAATATTTTTGCCAGCCTCTTCGGTGGTCCGCTTGAGCAGTTTCATGTTAACGATGCTTTGCATAACGGTAGCACGCTTGGGGAGCACAAGAGCGACAATTTTTGCCTTCGAGCTTACAACCTTATCAATAACAGCGGTAATCTCATCGTCAACGTCGATGTAGATGGTTTCTTTGGCCTGAGTAGAGCCGAGTGATTGTATTTTGGGGGGTATTTTAGACATGCAATATCCTATCAATCTTTTCTTTTACCGTTCCACCTTCGCTATCACCGCCGTACTGCACGATGTCGAGACCGACGCGCAGTAAACCGAGGGCCGTGATAAAGGTGTGGTCGTTGACACTCCCCGTCATGTCATTGATACCAACTACCTGGTCGGGGTTGATATGCTCAATAATAGGTTTGCGCGTAAACGGCAGTTTAGTGTACCAATCACCGTCGTGCAAACGGTCAACAAGCAGCTGCAAACTCGAGCCGCCGCCACAGAGGTAGACATGATGAGGCAGGTGGTCAAGCTTGGTAAATTCGCTCAAAGCCAGCTCGACACCACTAATCCAGACATCAAGTGTCTTGCCGAGTGACGCTTCGACCCGAGCAAGCTGTTTGTCTGGCACTTTGCCAGTGGCTAAACCTAGCTTGAGTGCTTCGGCCTCTTCGTAGCTCACGGCCAGATTTCGCTCGATTGAACGCGTAAAGGCCCGCCCACCAATGCCAAACATCTTGGTGCCTTGCACGCCGCCGTCATTGACGACAGCGATGTCGGTGGTGCCACCGCCCACGTCAATCAAAATTGCGCTCATGCTACCCGACTGGTCATTGCCCACAACCGAGCGCGCTACACCGAATGGCTCAGCGGCAACCGCCACGAGGTCGAGGTCGAGCTGCTCAGCCGTGCGCTCGAGTGCCCCAATGTGTATAAGTGGTGCAAATGCCGTGTACAGCTGTATTACGACATCACTACCTTGAAAGCCGACCGGGTTCGTAACGGGGTACCCGTCTATTTCGATACTGACGACTGCACTATTGACGAGCCGTACATCGATTTTCTTGCCACCAAGCTCCCATGCCAGCTGCTCGCGGGCTTTTGCCTCGGCCCGCTCTTGTACCAGCTTAACGATACGCTCTACTTCGACCATATCGAGTGGTTTTTTGGGCTGTTTGCGCACAACACGCACGGTGGCAGTCGTGCCCTTGACCAGCTCACCAGCGATGCCCACTACGGCGCTACGCACACTGACCCCGGCTTGTTGCTCAGCAGCACTCAGCGCTTTGTCGCAGTTTTGCACAACAGCCCCAATGTCAGCAATGGCCCCTGCCTGCATGTCTGCCAGCTCTTGGTGGACACGCCCCATGCCAATGATGTCGATACCGCCATCCTCTTGGCGAACCCGCCCAATCAACGCCTTGACATATTCGGTGCCAACATCGAGTGCTATAAGGTGTTTTTGCTGCTCGCTAGCGCTCACCGCTCGTACGGCAGAAATCTTGGACAACGCAGTT
>CAYZFT010000004.1:0-33090 GCA_964477925.1 uncultured Candidatus Saccharibacteria bacterium | reverse complement strand
TAGGGTCCTAGGACATGCAGCTTGCATGGAAGAAATTATCCGAACGCTCCGAAAAAATTGGTTATCGTTGGATTACCCACGAAACGTTTGAGTTACCGGATGGTGTACGCAAAGAATACACGATAATCGGGAAGGGCGCAGAAAACGCTGCCGTAGTTGCTGTCACGGAAGATGGTAAAATCGTGATTGCGCGCCAGTTCCGACCTGGGCCAGAAGCAATACTCGATGAGTTGCCCGGAGGAGTAGTCGATGATGGCGAAAAACCAGAAGCGGCTGCGATGCGAGAACTTGCTGAAGAAACTGGCTACACCAGCGATGAAGAGCCGATTTTTCTTGGTAAAGTTTGTCGTGATGCCTACAAAAACGAAATAGAGAACTACTTTATTGTGTACAACTGCTACCGTGCAGGCGACCAATACACCGACCCAACTGATTTTATAGAAGTACGAGAGATTGATACCCAAGAATTATTGGTTAATGCTCGGGCGGGTAAAATGTCTGATGGTATCGCCGTGCTGATGGCGTATGATAGATTAATGGAGGTGCAAAGTAATGCCACAAAAAAATGAACCTAAACAAGTAACAAAAGCAGTAATCGCCGCAGCCGGGTTTGGTACGCGCTTTTTGCCGCAGACCAAAGCCATGCCCAAAGAGATGCTGCCGATTGTCGATAAACCAATCATTCAGTATGCCGTTGAAGACCTCGTTGCGGCCGGTATCAAAGACATCATCATCGTGGGTAGCAGTAGCAAACGTGCCATCGAAGACCACTTTGATGTACCGAACGAAGATTTGCTCGTCAACCTGCGTGCCGGTGGCCCAAAAAAGGCGCACTACATCAAACAGATGGAAGACATCGCCAATATGGCCAACTTCATCTATGTCCGTCAAAAAGGCCCCTATGGCAATGCGACGCCGATTGCCAATGCTGCACACCTTATCGGCGACGAGCCATTTCTCTTCATCTACGCCGACGACCTGGTCGTGTCAAAGCCAAACACGTTTACACAGATGATAGACCTCTACAACCGTCTTGGGGGCAGTATCGCCACCTGCATGCGGGTCAAGACAGAGAAAGAATTTAGTCGCTATGGTATTTTCGCTGGCGATGAGATAGAAGAAAACATCTTGAAAATCACGGGGACCGTCGAAAAGCCGGGCATTGACAAGGCGCCGAGTGACTTTGCGCATGTCAGTAGCTATTTGTTCGAACCGGCTATTTTAGACTACATCAACCCAGGCCTAGCGGCGCTTAAGAGCAACATGGAGTTTTATGTTACCGATAGCCTACTCGAACCAATGCTGCGCGATGGCCATGACGTCTATGGCTGCCTCATGAAAGACAGTAAACGTTACGATACGGGTGACAAACTCGAGTACATCAAAACGGTATTTGACTTTGCGCTTAACCACAAAGACATCGGCGAGGAGCTTCGCGAGTATTTACGCGACTATATCAGATAGTCCCCAACCCTTCGTTGTAAAAAAAGTAAGATAACTAACTGCTAACTTTTGGCTAAAACGTGGTATAATAAGCGATATGATTGCAAATGCATATGATATTCTCGTTATTATTTTGAGTGTCACACTCTTTATTTTGCTTGTTATATCGATAGTAGTCGGGATTTTTGTCGCTAAATTGGTCAAGTCACTCCGTCGCATTGCCGACAAAGGCGTTTTGATTGCCGACAAAGCAGAAGTAACGATGAATAGCATTCAGGAAAGTGCTAATATAGCAGGGTTGGCCCGGGTGATTGGCGGGTTCATGGGTATGTTCAGTAAATCTAAAAGAGGGGAGTAGCAGCAATGTCAGACAAAGAGGGTAAATCAGGTGCAACCGGCAAAATCATTCTCGGTACGGCTATCGCTGCAGCGGCAGGATATGTCGCGGGAATTTTGACCGCACCAAAGAGTGGTAAAGAGACACGTGAGGACATCAAAGAAAAAGCCGTCGAAACGTACGCTGCAGCCGAAAAGCAGCTCAAAAAGCTTCACACCGAGCTGTCTGACGTGCTCGAGCAAGTTAACGCTAAGCTCAAAGAGCTCCGCGAAGAAGGTGGCCGCCGTTTTGAAGAAGTCCTCGCTCGAAGTCATAAGGCAAAAGACAAGACTCGCGAGATGCTTAGCAGCTTGCATGACGGCGGGGCTGAAGACAAGGACCTGCAAAAGGCCATTAACGAAGCAACCAAAGCGGTCGAAGACCTCCGCGCCTACCTCAAAAAGTAGTTTTTTCCGATAAGTGATGAAACTAGGCAGCAAAACAAAGCTGCCTAGTTTTTTTGCGCGCAAAAGATTGTAGCAGGGCACTGTTGTAAAAGTGAAACAGCGTGCTTGAGGCTAGCTACGCTATAATTGGGAGTACTAGCGAGGGTTATAGCACTGTCATTTTGGGCCAATCCGCTGTATGGCGGAGGAGAAATCTTCTAAGTATGCTTAGAAAACTCCTAACTTCGCCCAGAATGACAATCGAGATACAGATGGCAGACAGTAAAAAGACTACTAAAGAACCGCCTCAGGTTGTGCACAGAGAGCTGAAACCGTCTGATTATGTGCACCTGCACAACCATACGCAGTACAGCCTACTTGATGGTCTGACGAAGATTCCCGAACTCGTTGATTTCGCCGTTGAAGCAGGGATGCAAGCTGTCGCGATGACCGACCACGGTACCCTGAGCGGCACCATTGAGTTCTATAAGGCCGCGACCGACAAAGGCATTAAACCAATCATTGGTATCGAAACCTATGTCGCTGCCCGCAAGCACACCGACAAAGACCCCCAAAAAGACAAAAACCGCTACCATCTCATCCTACTTGCCATGAACCACACGGGGTACCAAAACCTCATGAAGCTGAGCACGATCGCAAACCTTGAGGGTTTTTATTACTTCCCACGTATCGACCATGATTTGCTCGAACAATATGGTGAGGGCTTGATTGCTATGAGTGCTTGCATGGGTGGTGAGGTTGGTGATGCACTGAAAAATGATGACTATGCTAAGGCTAAAGAAGTGGCTAGCTGGTACAAAAGCGTCTTCGGTGACCGCTACTATCTTGAGGTCCAAGATAGTGGCAACCCATTGGCGCCTTCGCACAGCCCCGAACAAAAAGTTGTAAATGATGGAATTTTCAAACTAGCCAAAGAGCTTAACATTCCGGTAGTGCTGACTTGCGATGCACACTACCTGCACCACAAAGACCAAGATGCTCACGAGATCTTGCTTTGTGTTGGTACGGGAGCGTTTCTTTCTGACGAAAAACGCATGTCACTCAAAAACTACGAACTGCATGTCACGCCGCCTGCCGAGCTTATTGGCCGTTGGGGGGCTGAGCATCCAGAAGTTATTACAAATAGTAAGGCCGTGGCAAATCGCTGTGACATAAACATTGAACTTGGCAAAATACTCATCCCCAAATTCCCGGTGCCAGACGGTGAGAGCGAAAAATCATTCCTCGACAAGCTGGTATATAGAGGTCTCAGCTGGCGCTATGGTGATTTGACAGAAGAATCTGCGGCTGATATTTCGGTTACTGATGCCCAAAAACATATCCCAAAGCATGTCCTAGAACGTGCCGCGTATGAGCTTGGCATCATTGAAAGCATGGGCTTTAACGGCTACTTCCTCATTATTCAAGATTTCATAAATTGGGGCAAGGACAAGGGCATTGTGTTTGGTCCGGGTAGGGGTAGCGCGGCTGGCTCGATTATCTCTTATGCGCTCAAGATTACTGAGCTTGACCCACTAAAATACGATTTACTTTTTGAACGTTTCTTGAACCCTGACCGCATTAGTATGCCCGATGTCGACATCGACATTCAAGACACGCGTCGAGATGAAGTTATTGCCTATTGTGCCGAAAAGTACGGCCAGGAACGTGTCGCCAACATTGTCACTTTTGGGCGCATGTTTGCCCGTAACGCTGTGCGCGACGTCTCGCGTGTACTCGAAGTGCCTTACTCTGAAGCTGACCGACTTGCCAAGATGATACCAGCTCCCGTACAGGGCCGTCACATACCACTCGCCAAATCTATCATCGAAGATGCCGATTTGCGCCGCGAGTACGAGACCAACGAAACAAGCAAAACTGTTATCGACTATGCCATCATTCTTGAAGGTACGGTACGTAGCCACGGTGTGCATGCGGCCGGTGTAGTTATCGCACCGGATGACATTGTCAAGTTCGCACCACTCGAAATGGCGCAAAAAGGTGTTGTGTCGACGCAGTATCCGATGGGGCCAATCGAAGAGCTTGGTCTGCTAAAGATGGACTTTTTGGGCCTCAGCAACTTGACGGTTATCAAGAACGCCCTTCGTATTATTCGAAGGGTCTACAACAAAGATATTGATATTAACACGATACCGCTTGATGATGATGAGACGTTTGCACTGCTGCAGCGTGGTGACACAACAGGCGTGTTCCAGTTTGAATCAGCAGGCATGAAACGGTATCTACGTGAGCTCAAACCAACTGTTTTTGACGACGTTATTGCCATGGGTGCATTGTATCGGCCGGGGCCACTCAGCGCCGGTCTGACCGATAGTTTTATTAAGCGTAAAAACGGTCTCGAAGACACCGTTTTTGCTCATCCGCTCATGAAAAATGCGCTTCAATCGACCTTTGGTGTCCTCGTGTACCAAGAGCAGGTGATGCAGATTAGCCGTGATGTTTCTGGTTTTACCGGCGGCGAAGCCGATACCCTGCGTAAGGCTATCGGCAAAAAGAAGATTGATGTCATGAACAAAATGCGGGTCAAGTTTGAGGACGGCGCCGTGGCTAACGGCGTGGAGCGACCTGTAATTGAAAAATTTTGGAAAGACCTGCTTGGCTTTGCGGATTACTGTTTCAACAAGTCGCACTCGGCCTGTTACGGCATGATTAGCTACCAAACCGCGTACCTTAAGGCACATTACCCAGCCGCGTTTATGGCAGCACTCATGACCAGCGATTACGACGACACAGACCGCTTAGCTATCGAAATCGCCGAGTGCAAGCACATGGGTATGCAAGTTTTGCCCCCCGATGTTAATGAATCGTTCGGTGAGTTTGCGGTTGTGCCCCCCGCCGACAGTGTTACTTTGACGGGCCGTGAGAACATCCGCTTTGGTATGAACGCAGTCAAAAACGTCGGCTCTGGTGCTGTCGACGAAATTTTACGTGCCCGCGAAACGGGGCGGTTTGGCTCTATTGAAGATTTTATAGGTGCTGTCAACACACGAATAGTCAACCGCAAGGCACTCGAAAGCTTGGCACGTGCCGGAGCTTTTGATGCTTTCGATGACCGCTCGACATTGCTACACAACATGGATGTGATTGTGGCTTACGGCCAACGCCTGCAAAAAGAACGAGCTAGTGGCCAAACTGACCTCTTTGGCAGTGTCGTCGACGATGTGATTACGGCGAAACCAGTACTCAAACTTGATACGCCTGCCGTTAAACACACGCCTCGAGAACTGCTGATTTGGGAGCGTGAATTGTTGGGGTTGTACCTGAGCCAGCAGCCACTTGAAGCTTTTTCGGCATTATTGGCAGAACAAACAATTGCGCTAAACACGCTTAAACCCGAGCACGATAGCAAGCAAGTTGTGGTTGGGGGTGTAATTGTCGAGTCGCGCGAAATTACAACCAAGAATGGCCAGAAAATGGCATTCGTCAAGCTCGAAGACGAGCACGGTGAAACCGAAATCATCCTGTTTCCAAGCACCTACCAGCAGACGCTTGGCTTGTGGGAGCGGGATCGAATCGTTATTGTTCGGGGTAAGGTAACCGCCAAGGACCGTGAAGGCAACATTGGCCAAGAAGTTAAGATTTTAGCGGATGATGCACGAGAGGTCACGCATGAGCAAGCTGCAGCGTACCAGGCAACCGGTCGTAAACAGCGCGAGCTTAAGGTGGGTAAGAAGCAAACATTAGCAGCCCGCGCCGCGGCCGCTAAAGCCGCCCGTAATGAACCACCCAAACTAGCACGTCTCTACATCCGCCTACAAAAAAGTGATGACCATGACCTACTCCGTACGTTGAAGGCGATTATTGACGCCAACCCAGGTGACCAAGAGGTCGTGCTTGTGCTCGGCACCGATGCCGCCAAGCAAGCAGTTAAATTGCCTGCACGCATTACGTCGAGCGCAGACATGCTGCAGCAACTCGCAGAGCTTGTAGGCGCTGACAATATCAAGGCTCAGTAGCATAGCTTTAACGAATAACGCCAGATGTTTGCAGGAGTATTGTGCCGAGTGTCGCAATCGTCACAAAGGCGATATCGAGTAGTGGGTGGTGTAACACGAATCGCTCGCCACGCACCAAAAACTTGTGCCAGGCGAAACTATGTCGAAGCAAGAATACGAGGAGCGCAACACTGACAAGCATACTGAGGGCGAACTGAGTCCAAGCAACATTGGCAGCCGTTATAACTTGCACGCGGGCAACGGGTTTTGATAGCGACGTATCTGTTTTGTCTGTGTCGCCCAGTTTTGTGGCGCTTGCAGGTACGGCCGTATCTTCGTTGGCGGCAGTTTCAGTTGGCTCGGCCGCCGTCGACTTTTCGACCGTTTGTTCTGCTGTAGGTGTTTCGGCAACCGGCTCGGCGGTAGTTGTTGGTTGTACGACCTTGGGCACGGCTGCCGGCGCTGCCGGGCTGACAGCTGAGACCTGAGTCGGCGCTGGCGCTGCAGGAGTTGGCGCCGCTGGTGCCACACCTCCGGCCGACAATGCATACATAGCGACGACAAGTGTTTGAGGCCCTTGACCTTGATAGTTCGCTATATCGAGAACTGCGAAGCCGACTTGGTTAAAGCTCGAATTGAGTATGTTGGCACGGTGACCAGGGCTATTCATCCAGCCGGTTATGGTGTCGCTTGTGGTCGTAAAACCATAGGCTAAGTTCTCGCCAGCAGTTTGGTAGGTGTAGCCAGTGGCGCCAATGAACGACCAAGGCGTTGCACCCGTCGGAGAGTTATGTGCCCAATAATCTTTTGCTGCCATGTCGGCGGCTTTTGCCTGGGCCGCTTGGTTGAGCAAACCGTTAAGCACAAGGCTGCCAAGCCCGTTAGCATTGCGTTCGGCATTGGTGCCATCGACGAGGCCGCTGACGCTTATGCCGGTTGCATAACCGAGCACATTTTGGTTGACAGTCCCAATCCAGCTATTGAGCAAAATACCCAGCGAAACAATAGCCACCATCGGCAAATAGGGCCAATATGCCTTTACGTAGTTCCTGCCCTTATTGTGATGGGCGGCAGAACGCTTGCGATGCGAGCTGCTGATGCGGCGTTGCGGTGTTTTTGCTAAAGTCATGTCTGTTTTGTTTCGTTTACATACTAGACTATACCATAAGCGTCAAGCAATGTATAGATGTAGCGTAACCAATCAATTTTGTAGTCCAGAGGTAGTGCGGAGCTGGTAGAGGGCAATGGCCGTTGCTTGGACTACATTGAGCGATTCTTTGACGCCAAACTGGGGGATTTCGATTGTTACATCACAAGAATTCAATAAAGTTTCGTCAATGCCTTCCACTTCACGTCCAATGAGCAATGCGACGTCACGACCAGTCTCGAAATCGGGCAATAAGATACTCTTGGTTGATTGTTCGAGCCCAACGAGCAAATAGCCTTCGGCATGCAAGCGTGAGAATATGAC
This sequence comes from uncultured Candidatus Saccharibacteria bacterium, assembly GCA_964477925.1. Lineage (GTDB taxonomy): Bacteria > Patescibacteriota > Saccharimonadia > Saccharimonadales > UBA4665 > JAGXIT01. The sequence continues at coordinate 25,458 of CAYZFT010000004.1, read as the reverse complement.
TGAAACATCTTCTTCATGACTCCACGGTGTCATTGTTTCGGCGCCGAGCGCTGTCTTGTGAATCTGTTCTGTTAACTTCCTGCTAATGTGCGGCAAGCGCTGGTCGTCTATGGTGGTGGGGTATGGAGTATAGCCAGTCAGATACGTGTGTGTTACGCCCATGCACTCAGCGGTACGCAACAGCGAACCAACATTATGGGTGCTACGAATATCATGTACAATCAGAACTACACGGTTCATGCCGTTAGTATAAAAGACGTGACTTAGAATGTCGAAGTCAGCGAGACAAAACGCAACTTCAAGCCTTTTACATCTAAGCACAAGCAGTTATACTAAGTGCTATGAGCCAAGACGCACGGTTTGATGAAGAGCGTTCGACAGAGCGACGAGCACAAATTTTGAATGTAGAGTACACCGATACGTCGTTGTCAGACGATAAGCCCTTATTCAAAGATATCGTGTCACTTGACCAAATGCGTCAATATCGCATTATTCCCATGCAGGCCGACCAGAGCAATATACTCTTTGGTATTACTACCACGACGTCGCAGCAAACGATGAACAGTCTCGTCAATCACTATACTGACCAAAAAGTATCATTTACCTTGATATCCGAAGCCGGTTTCCGCGACTATATGTTGCTCTATGATCCGCCGAAAAAGATTGTGTACCAAGATATTGCAATCAATCGAGCCGGCAGCGAAGAACTAGTGCGTGAAGTTTCGGCCACACTCGAGCAAGTGCGCGCCGATGACATGCTGGCGTATCTTGTCGACCAAGCACATCGCCTTGGGGCGAGTGATATCCACATCGAAACGTTGCCGAGTGGGGTACGAATCCGCCTGCGTATTGATGGCGTATTGCACCCGATTGCCGAGCTGTCACTTGATAAATACCGGATGCTTATTTCTGCAATAGCTAGTGCCGCCAACGTTAGTACGTCGGCAGATGAGGCGCAACAAGGTCACATTGCACAACGTGTCAAAATGGCTGACGGTAACGAAGTTGACGTCAACCTTCGTGTCGAGACGGTGCCGACCATTAACAGTATGGACGTGGTGATGCGCCTCTTCAACATGGACCGCGAAATGTACAACCTCAACCGTCTTGGCTTGAGCACCGAACAACGGGCGGTCGTCGACGAAATAATCAATAAGCCGAGTGGTCTTGTCATGGTCGTTGGCCCGACAGGCTCAGGCAAAACAACGACGCTGTACTCAATGCTCAATAGCCTCGCGAGCGACGAGCGCAAAATCATCACCATCGAAGACCCGGTCGAGTACCAATTCGACGGCATAACGCAAATATCGGTTAAAAGTAGCGAACAGGGTGATGACAGTAGTTTTGCCGCTAAGTTGCGGGCGGTGCTTCGGCTCGACCCCGACATTGTTATGGTCGGTGAGGTGCGCGACAATGATACAGCTCGCACGGCATTGCAGGCCAGCCTAACAGGGCATCTCGTGATGTGCACATTCCACGCCAGTTCAGCCAGTGCGGCATTGACCCGGCTGAGCGACATCATCGGCCAGAACCCGCTATTTGTCTCGGCGATACGACTTGTTATGGCCCAGCGGCTTGTGCGCCTCCTCGACGATGACACAAAACAGCCTTATCAACCGTCCGAAACTGAGCTCGCAACCATCCGTAGCGTGCTCGAGACTTTACCCGAAACCGTAGAGCGCCCCAGCCTTGAAGGCCTCGTGCTATACAAACCTGGTAGCTCTGCCGAGAACCCATACGGCTTCAAGGGCCAAATCGCCGTCCGTGAGCAGTTCCGTATGTCGGGCCAGATTCGCAAACTACTCGAATCACACGACCACGTACTCTCTGCTCAAGAAATTGAAGCTGCCGCAATCGCCAGTGGCATGCGCACCATGCTGCAAGATGCTATGCTCCACGTCGTAGCTGGCCGCACAACGCTCGAAGAAATCTTTCGTGTCATCGGCTAAAACATTGTAAAAAATCAAAAGAAGTTATATTATAGGCTCAAATTCTGTCTTTTTGATAAGGGATTGAGCAAATGAGTAGATTTTTCGACAATCCACCGTCAGAGGAGCTTGTAGGCGCAGCTCATGTTTTTGAAAATATATCTTCGGGCGTGGTTATCGGCGAAAGGCTTTTTTCCGCTGCCTGGGCTGGACTGAATAACTTCTGCGGCGTTGACATCCTTGATGCAATCAGACCTCAGTCCCCGGAAACAAAGGAGATGATTCTTTCTGGGATACCAGTACCCCACGCTGAGTATGCATTAGAGTATAAAAATACATATTCATGCGTCGCGCAAGGGTTAGTAAGACTACTCGGTAAGGACTCTAGCCTGTTGCTCGAAAACAGCATTGTTGCATTCGGTACTAAAATTGATTATGTTTTTGATTTAGCAGGGGGTGTGGGTGTATTTGATGAGATTGGTAAAAATGATTTCGTGACCGACACTGCGGCTACTCAGCTCACTAACCTTCGCATGTGGTTGATACTCAATGCGGTCCAGCCGCTGGGAGCATATAAAGAGTACATGGCCGACCCGACGATTAGCTTGCGTTCAACAGGGAAATAGTGTAACATTGAACAGATATGAGTTATATTTCTGATTTAGAAGCGTCGTTTAAAAAGGGTGCCGTCGTTGACGTGCGTTCCGGAGATACCGTGAAAGTGCACCAAAAGATTAAAGAAGGTGCCAAAGAGCGCGTACAGATTTTTCAGGGTCTCGTAATCCGTTGCGACCGCAAAGATAGCCAGACGAGCCGCATCACTGTGCGTCGTATCGCTAGTGGCGTTGGTGTCGAAAAGAGCTTTTTGGTGCACAGCCCTCTCGTACTGAAGATTGAAGTCACCAAGCGTAGCAAAGTCCGCCGCAACAACTTGAGCTACATGCGCAAACTTACCGGCAAATCAGCTCGCCTGACTGGCATCGATTTTGACCGCTACGCTGTAAATGGCGTCGTGGATCGTCATGCCGAAGAGGAAGAAGCCAAGCTAGCCGCCGAGACCGCCAAGGCTGCTGAGGCCGAAGCTGCCGCAAAAGCCGCAGCAGAGGCAGAGCTAGACGCTAAGGCAGAAGCTGTCAAAGCAGCCCACGCCGCCAACGAAGCCGCCGCAGAGTAATCATAAAGCAAACACAATACACAAAAAAACTCCCAGCTCCATCGCTGGGAGTTTTAGTATTTATGGAGCTTCATTTGGTGACCCAAGACTGATAACTGGGCATTCTACTTTACTAAATTCACCACTATTATCCGTGAACGCAGTGACAACATTGTAGTTACGAAAACCAGTATCAGGCTTTGGTTCCGCGATCGTGACACTGGCAGCTGTGTTCGCAGTGCTGATTGCGTTAGAACGCCCTAAATCGTCGAGCGAGAACACAATTATTATTCCATTAGTTAAGGCGGTTTTACCTGTTCCAGCAACAAGCTGTGGTGACAACCGAGTGATTGCGCCGCCATACTCATCTTTTGTACCAGTTGGTTTTCTGTCTACTCCGACACATTGCAAACCAGTGGCTACAGGCAAGTTACTAGGGAAAGAATTTGACGCTCCAAATCTAATTAGGGCTCCCGTACCTTCTGTCGTAGCAAAAAGACCACCAATTGTGGTCAAGATGATTAAAACTGATTCTATCAATGTGCGCCTGTTCGAGGCTCGGAGTGTCTCATGTCTAGTGGTACGTATCATGAGTAGTATTATAACATATAAATCATATACAATGCAACATTTCCCCCTATACTCTATCCCCCTGATCAGCGGTTGCTATCAATCATAAGCCGTAGTCCCCGTAAATCCTGTGCAGCTCAGTCGCTTGAAACGACCGGTTTCTGGGCGGGTTGAGGTTATACGATGTGCTAGCCCCAGTAAGACACAGACAACTTTGCATCGTCTTGCTCGTTGCCAGAAGCGCTGTGAAATCTGCGCCTTTAGGATTGACCTGAGGTCGAATGGTATGTCGAACTCAGGTCAGCGAGCTACCAAACCTGCAAACTATGATCCTGCTGCGAAGGCTGAAATGACAACAGGGTAAAAACTGAGTGACGATGATACTATATACGTATGATATTTCCTGTGCTTTCAGTGATAATTCCAGTACTGCTATATGTCTTGGTGCCGCGTCTGGTTAAAGCTGACCGTCGGTGGAAATGGCTGCTGTTGACTGCGTGTTTTGTGTATTTTATATCGTGGTACCTACCATCTCCTTTGATCGATGGCCAACAGACGCAGTTTATGACCCATTTTGTCGGTGGGGGCGTGTTTACAGGGCTGCTCTGGTTGTATATCAAACTTGTCAAAAAATGGCGTGTGGTTTGGTGGGTTGAGGCAGCTTCTCTCTTCGCCCTCGTCAGTGCACTGGGCGTAGCGAACGAACTTTTTGAACTGCTACTGTATGTCACTGGCAATATGCCACAAGGCATAGCTGACACTTCGTGGGACTTGCTTGCAAATACGCTGGGCGCCTTGGCGGTTTATATAGTCTATACGCTCAGTCGACGTGTTCGAGGGCGAAGTGTAGACCGGCCAGAATCCTAGTACGTACGTCAACCGGTATGCCTTCAAAATCATCAACTTCAAATTCGTTAAGCCAACACCACTCTTGAGATTCGCCAGCCCCGGGCTTGACCTCGCCAGTTGCGCTGATGAGCACATAGCATAGGTCGATATGCTTGTGTATGTCGTCGGTGGGGTGGAGATTGATGTCGAATGGTACTGGCAGCGACACACTGCGGCCACCGGTTGGGAGCAATGGTGTAACTTCAAGTAGGCGCAAGTGCTTCTTGCTTAGTCCAACCTCTTCTTGAACTTCGCGGTACAAAGCCTCAGTTGGTGTCTCATCGAGCTCGATGTGTCCACCGGGCAAAAACCAGAAGTCAGTGTAACGTTTGTGCCGTAGCACGAGAACCTTGCCCTCATGTATGATGAGCCCAGAAACTGTGTAGTCGTAGAGCTTGTGTATGTGTGGCATAAGCCAATAGTACCATATCGTCGGCTGGTAGTCTTATTTCTGCAATTTGCCGTCGGCGAGGCGGAAGGTTTTGTCGGCTCGACCGGCAATCTCGAGGTCGTGCGTGACAACCACGATGGTTGTTTTTTCGGTGCGGGCAAGTTTGTGTAGGAGGTCAAAAATCATCTGACCGTTTTCGCTGTCAAGGTTGCCAGTGGGTTCGTCGGCAAGGATGAGCTTGGGCTTGTTGGCGAGGGCGCGGGCTATTGAGACTCGCTGTTGTTCACCGCCAGACATTTTGCCTGGTCGGCGGTGTATCTTGTCGCCTTCAATGCCAACTTGTTTGAGCAGGCTTTTGGCGCGGCTGATGCGCTTAGTCTTGGGCATTTTGGCAAACTCCATCGGCAACATGACGTTTTCGAGTGCGCTTAGGTTGGGTACCAGGTTGTAGCTTTGAAAGACAAAGCCGATGGCACTACGTCGGTACTCGATAAGCCCGCTGTCATGGAGTTTTGTGATATCTTGGTCATCGATGACAATGCTACCGTTGGTGGGGCTGTCGAGAGCACCAAGTAGGCCCAGTAAGGTGCTCTTGCCACTACCGCTACGGCCGATGACGGCAGCGAACTGTCCGTCGTCGACCGTAAGGCTGACATTGTCGACGGCGGCAATCTGCTTGTCACCTTGTTGAAAGACTTTTGAGAGGTTAAGTACCTGTAACATTATTCGTTCCTCATTGCCTCGGCGGGCTTAATTTTGCTAATGGCGAAGGCTGGCGCGGCACTACCAATGATGGCGATAGCAAGCGCGGTAATGGTACCGAGCGCAAGGGTTGACACACCAACCGAAGCGCTGATATTTTTGAGCGTCTGTTGGCCGGTGGCACCAAAGCCGCGCATGCCTGGGCCGCCACCTGGGCCGCGCTGTGAGGTCTGCGTTGTCGAAGAGCTCGTTGAAACGAGTGAATTAGTCAGCGGCGTGGCGGCGGCGACACCGATACCAAGCCCAACGACTAACCCGAGCGTTGTAAGCGTGAGTGCCTCGACAACAAATTGTTTCACAATGCCAACATTCGATGAGCCAATGGCCTTCATCACACCAATCTCACGGCGTCGTTCGCGGACAATCATCATCATAGTCATGAGTATGATAATCGAGCCGGCAACAATTGCGCCGATGAGGCTAAAGAGCGAAACTGTCTTTACGCTTTCGAGTGGTTTAACTGTGTTGTCGGCTACGTCCTGGCTATTGGTTACATCGGCTGTGCTACCCAGTACGGTTTTGATAGCAGTAGTTGCCGTGGCGAGATTGTCGAGTGAATCGACGGTGACTGTCGCACCGGTGATACTACCGGCTTGACCCGATAAACGTTGTAAGGTGATCAGTGATGTAAACACCCCGTTATTGGCGAATGTGTTACCAGCGTCGTAGATACCGACAACTTTCACTGTTGTGCCGTACGCTGTAAAGGTTGAGCCAACACTCAAACTATTCTTCTCGGCAATGGCTGTTCCAAGCACCGCAACATTACTATCGGCGTTAGCATCAAATGCTTCGCCGCTCTTCCATGTTACTGTACTGCCACCAAATGTCGCGACATTCGTTGTGCTACTGACGCCAGTAATAGTGACTGGCATCGTAAAGGTACGCGTGGTCGAAGCAGTTGCGGTCGCATCAGTTGAGCCTGTGCTGTTTGATTGGCTACTTTCGCTCGGTGGCGGCCCCATGCCAACACCAGAGCTACTGGCACCGCGTTGGCCGAGTGAGCCTGGCTCGATAGCTGACTTGAGGTTGGTCTGGTCGGTAGTCATGCGGTCGCTCAAGGTTTTTGTTACCGTAGTGACATGTGCGGTCGCGGCTACCTTGTCAAGTGATTCGGTCGTCAGCGCTTCGCCGCCACCCTCAAAACCTCGCATACCGGCGGGTGAGATGCTGATGGTGTTGACAACCGAGCTTTTGACGCTCTCGATTTTGTCGCTGACTGCCTGCCGGGCTGCCAACATGGCGATGATAAGGCCGATACTAAGGCCGAGGATAACGACGATTGACCCTGTACGTATCATATTGCGAAATGCGTTGCGCACCCCGCGGGTAATACTGTTCACTGATAAATCCTTTCTATTATGGTTGGTTCTGATGCGAATTCTAAGCCTTGCTTCCTGAAAGAAAACTGAACTAATCAAAATTCGCCCAAGAATTCCTAGTTATTAATGCTATAGCATTAATAACTAGGAAGGCATGAGTCTATTGGAGCGTGTATACTGATGGCTATGATTACCGTGGGGATTGATGAAGTTGGTCGGGGCTGTTGGGCGGGGCCGCTCGTGGCTGGTGCTGTGGTGCTACGTCAGCCGATAGAAGGACTACGTGACAGTAAGAAACTGAGCAAAAAGCGGCGCGAAGTGCTAGCAGCGCAAATTCACGAAAAAGCGTTTGTAGGGCTCGGTTGGGTGCGACCAGCCGAAATCGACGAAATTGGCCTGACTAAAGCCGTGCAGCTCGCTATGCTTCGTGCGGTCAAAGACTTACATAGCAAGACAGATACTTACGATGAGATTGTCATTGACGGAAACTTCAACTTTTTTGCAAATGTGCAAGGCTTACACACCGCGAATGTACAAACGATGATTCGTGCCGACGATGCGGTGCCCGCGGTCAGTGCTGCGAGCATAGCCGCCAAAGTCGCCCGAGATAATTACATGGCTGATCTTGCCCTCGAGTACCCCGATTATAAGTTTGATGTAAATGTCGGCTACGGCACTGCCGCACACATCGCAGCTCTCAAACAACATGGCGTAACTGACATGCACCGCAAAAGCTTTAAGCCTATCGCTCTGCTTATATAGCAGTGACGATAGCGACCAAATAGTTGCCAATAGTTAAATAGATTACGCAGGTGTACAATCTATTTAACTTTTGTTGTGCGATGAGCTCGGGGTAAGATAGATACTATCATGACAAATTATAGTACGGGGCATGAGGCGGAGAAGGTTGCGGCAGCGTATTTGAAGCGGCACGGGTATGTGGTGCTGGAGCTCAACTGGCGGCACAGGCGAGCAGAGATTGACATTGTGGCGCGCAAACGTTCGCGTTTTGGCCTCGGTTCGCAGCCGGTTACATTCTTTGAAGTAAAATATCGCAAAACTGCCGCACAAGGCCATGGCCTCGATTACATTACGCCAAAAAAGTTGCAACAAATGAAGTTTGCGGCCGAGCTCTGGGTCGCACAGCACAATTACAGCGGTGAGTATACACTTGGCGCGATTGAAGTTGCCGGTGAGGATTACCTCATCACGGCTTTTCTAGAAAACGTTAGCTAACTACTGTTTGTCGAAAAAATTCTGAACATCCTTGAGGTCGCGGGTGAGCCAGGCGACACGGGTGGCGATTTCTTCGGCGCCGAGTGTGATATTGCGGGTCAGTAACGGTTGGTCAAGTTTGCTGTCGAAGAGCTCATGGAACTTTGCTGCATATTCAACCGTGTTGACGCAGCTTGCCGCATAGCGTGGGATGTAGTCGTATGATTTGTCGTGTTTGTAGGTTTCCTCGAGCCACGACCAGTTGTCGACCATCCATTGCCAGGCGGTTGCGCGGGTGTAGCGGTTGCGAAGTAGGTAGACGAGCCAGCGGTCGGCATCTTGCGGTTTGATGAGTGCACTATCTTTGAGTCGTGCCAGGAGCTTAGTTGCTTGCTTGGGGTCGCGTGTGGTGGTGAGCGCATCGGCGATGTCGCTTTTGAGGTCGCTGTTTTGCGTGCTGTCGTGCTGCGCAACCAGAAAATCGAAGGCAGCTGTATCGCCATTTTTGACGGGTATGCACATGATGAGACCGCGCAACTCGGCGGGTAGACTCGTGCCAGTTTCTTTATAGGCGGCAAAACGAGCGGTTGCCTCAGCGACGAGCTCCGAAACTTCGGCGTACAGGCCAAGCCCGAGTACGGTACCGCGAAGCTTTTGGTCGGCAGAAGAATCTTGTGTTTGCTCATCCCACCCGAGTCGGGCTATCTGAGCGGCAGCAACAGAAGCAGTAAGTTTCTTGAGCTTAGGCTCGATTGATTCGTCAAGGTCAACAAACCGCCTTGCTTCGCCCAAGATTAGGCCGAGTATGTCCCAGACCGGCTCGCTTGCCTCGTCACGGTAGGCATCTAGGAGGGCAAGCGCTTTGCTAAAACTATCGTAGCCAGCGTGGGCAAACATTGAAGTACTGTTTAATAGCGTCAAACGGTCGGCAACATCAAGTTCGCCCCGTCCAATCTTGGCAATGACGGAATCAAGCTGCTCTTGAGACATATAGTGCACAAGGTAGTGACCACGAGAGCCAGTGTTGAGCATGGTAACATCATCATTAGAGACGGCACATTTAAGCGTAGGTTTTGTTAGCAGCTCGGGCAAAGCCGGCTGGTTACTAAAAAGCGGCACTGGCCATGTACGGTCGGTGTCGGCTTTGGTGGGGTCGTCGAGGAACTGCTCTTGTCGCAGCTCAATCTGCTTACCATCTTGCGAAACATGTACGACAGGGAAGCCCGAGCGCGTCAGCCACGGCGTCATGAACGCGCCGATGTCTTTGCCACTCGCGTCGCTCAGCGCGGCCCACAGGTCATCGCCTGTTGTATTGCCATAGGCGTGGGCAGTGAAGTACGCACTGAGGCCTGTGCGGAATGCCACATCGCCGACGTAATTTTTGAGCATGTAGAGTAGCCGTCCACCCTTAGCGTAGACGATTGACGGGTCAAAGAGAGAACTAATTTCATCGGGGTGGTGCACATCGGTGCGAACAGATTGTACGCCGTAGATTGCGTCTCGGCGGAAGGCACTCAGTGCTTCGCCAGATACAAAACCATCCCACACGCGCCACTCGGGGTAAAAACTGTCGACACACTGGTATTCCATCATGTTGGCAAAACTTTCGTTGAGCCACAGGTCGTTCCACCAACGCATGGTGACGAGGTTGCCGAACCATTGGTGTGATGTCTCGTGCGCGATGACGAGTGCGATTTGCTCACGGGTGCTCTGGCCCGTATCGCCGTCGTAGGCAAGCAACACGCGTTCTCGGTAGGTTATGAGCCCCCAGTTTTCCATGGCGCCACTGCTAAAGTCTGGTACAGCAACGTGGTCTGCCTTGGGGAGCGGGTAGGCAACGCCAAAATAATCTTCAAAGTACTCGATGCTTTTGACCGCCACATCGAGTGCAAAATCGAAGCTACTGGTGGGTTGTGCAGTCGTGCCCCACACATTTACGTCAACGCCGGACTCGGTTTGAGCCGACTTTTTGTGCAGCTCACCCGTGACGAACGCCAAAAGGTACGTGCTCATACGCGGGGTGGGCTCGAACTGAGTCGCGAGTCGCGAGTTGTGAGGCGCGCTGAGCTCTGCCGAGACTCGAGACTCGAGACTCGAGAATCGTTGTTGCGACTTAACAGGCGTGTTTGACAGAACTTCTACCCCATCATCGGTGACAAGCGTTAGCTCAAACGTGGCTTTGGCTTCTGGCTCATCAACGCAGGGGAACGCCTCTCGGGCATGGTGGCTCTCGAACTGCGTCATAAAGAGTTTTTTCTCGGTCTCACCGTCTTTGAAAAAGCACGGGTAAATGCCTGTCATGCCTTTGGTGATTGGCGCCTCAAACGACATTTCGATTGTGTACGCACCAGGGTAGAGCAGTGTGTCGGTGTGCAAGCGCGCCTCGTGTAGTGTTTTCTGGTGGTTTATGCGGCTCACCGGCACTTCGCGCTCGCCTTTTTTATCTCGCACCATGACGGTGCCAGAGGTAACTTTGAGCCCGTTGGCATGGAATGTCAGCCGTTTGCTCGGTCGCCCAACCTTTTTGCCGGTAATGATAACACGCCCCGAAAACCGCATTGCAGCTTCGTCAAGCTCGATTGTGAGCGTGTAGTGTTCTGGTTGAAATGTTTTATAGAGTCGTGCAACAGATTTATTCATAGATAACTATTGTATCACCCGAACGGCTCGTGCCTTCACTGGCCGACCCGCAGACATCGCTAAAACACACGTTTTGTTTTTCCTGCCATTTCAATCCCTGTAATACATACAGGGTAAACTTAGCCGAAGGCGCTGTATTATTATAAGATTCTTCGCCGAAGCCCAGAACGACACTGCAATTGAAAAGGCGGGTCTTCTGAGCAAAAAATGAATCGGGTCAGTCAAAAGTGAGGAATCTAAAAGTGAGGAATCTTGAATTGACAAAAATAAACAATAGTGGTATCATAAACAGATGCTTAAAATTAGTAGCCAAAGTCATGATAAAAAACGATATTTTCATCGCCTACCCACGAAAGACCCGTATATCCCGCGTCGCATGGGTGCGGATAATGTTGAGTTGTTTCATCTCCCAAGGTGTTTAACGCCTACTATTTTTGATGACATAGGGTTAACCTCGTTGTCTTTTACTCAAAACGATGGGTCTGCCACAGGATTTGGCACTGATATGCTACCTGGCGCAAGGTATGCTTTAGCTCGAAGGGTTGCCGGCGTAGACTTAGCCCTGGTGCATGAACCAATAGCCCCTTGCGACCCACTTCGCATACTTGCACATGCCGCCCTGACGAGTGTAGTACGGAACATCACCTCGCATATAACTAGCCATCCTCTGGACTCAAAACCCTATCACCCCCGTTAACTCGCTGTACGGAGAACGGGGTCTATTTTTCTAAATGAGCGGCTCTACTGCTTATGACTACTGAATGCCCATTGGAGACTGTCCTCGAACCCTATTGAGGGCGAGAATGACAACACGGGGTTTTAAGGCTCAGGTTAGCACAAACAGGTTAGCACAAACTTGACATAGCGGCTTAGCTAGAGTACAGTCTTAGGTGTGTTAGTCGGCCGGCAGGTCGGCTTTTTTCATACCGGCAGGGTTCGCACGTAATTGTCATGCTGAACTCGTTTCAGCATCTACGCAGGTTGAATATGAGATTCTGAAACAAGTTCAGGATGACGGCACAAGAAGAAGATTATAATACGAAAGGAATACCAATGGAAATGGATTTTAAACAATTAGCAGTAGCCATACAGGCTATCGCCGAGGAAAAGAATTTGCCCGAAGACACCGTCAAGGAAGTCGTCGAGCAGGCTCTGGCAGCGGCATATCGCCGTGATTATGGTGACCGCGAGCAAGAAGTCCGCGTCAGCATGAACCTCAACACCGCAGAAGTCGACGCCTATGTCAGCAAAGAGGTCGTTAACAAGGTCGAGGACCCAGAAACGCAGATTGCAGCTATTGAGGCCCGCAAAAACAACAAATTTGCCAAGGTCGGCGATATCGTTGAAGTGCACGAAAAGGTCGAGACATTCGGCCGCGTAGCCGCCCAGACTGCTAAGCAGGTCATTTTGCAGCGTCTGCGTGAAGCCGAGCGCGAAGTTGTACTCGCTGAGTACGAGGACAAAATCGGCACTATCGTCAATGCCATGGTTAGCCGTGTCGAAGGTAACATCGTACGACTTGAGCTTGGTAAGGCCCAGGGTATCATGCCCCGAAGCGAACAGATTCAGAGCGAGCGCTACTACCCGAGCCAGCGCTTAAAAGTTTACCTTAAAGACGTAGAGCGTGGTCCACGCGGTCCGCAGCTTGTCGTAAGCCGCGGCAACAAAGAGTTTATGGAGCTACTTTTCCGCTCGGAAGTCCCCGAGATGGACGCTGGTGCTGTCGAGATTAAAAGCATCGCCCGTGAAGCTGGTGTCCGTAGCAAGATTGCCGTTGCAAGTAACGTGCAAGGTGTCGACCCAGTTGGCACCTTTGTCGGTGGCCACGGTACTCGTGTGAATGCGGTTGTCAGCGAAGTTGGCGAACAAGAAAAGATTGACATTGTTGTTTGGGGCGATGACGCCGCGCAGTACATTATGCAAGCGCTAAGCCCAACCAAGGTTAACCGCGTTGTTATCGACGAGGCTGCCAAGCGTGCTAAGGTACTCGTGCCCGAAGACCAGCTCAGCATCGCCATTGGCCGCGGCGGCCAGAACGTACGCCTCGCGAGCAAACTTACTGGCTATGAGCTCGACATCGAGGCCGAGCAGGTGACGCAGGTTGAAGGTGAAGTTTCGACCAAAGAGCTACCTAAGCAGCCAAAGCTCAAGCGCAAAGAAGCACTCGAAAACTCCCTCCTCGAAGCCATCGAAGAACACGGAGAATAGTACTAAACAAAAAACAATGGTAATAGTATAAAAGTGGCGTTTATTCGTCGCTTTTATTTTTATACTATTGTTTGCAACTTAACAATCATGTGCTCTGCGCAGTGTGGTTGCCGCCTCTCTTGCGTAGCCTGCGGTCGCGTTTATGCCGACTATAAACGATGCGGCAGCATTAACCCAACCAAATGCACGAAAAACTTTTGCGGTGCGAGCATAGCCGGCTTTTTCTGCCGCAGAAGCAGCCAAAAAGGCAACAGGAGCTATGTCTCGTATGCATTCTGCTTTCTTGCCGTTCGCAGAAGATTGAAGGGTTTTGCCGGTTTTTCGAGCGACGTATGTGCCAATGGCCGCATTTGCAACTTTCGGGCCATATGTTAGGGCAGCGGCGGTCCGGGGAAAAATGTGCTTACGGAGAAGACTTGCCATCGTAATACTAGCTTTGATAAAATCTGCGCCCTGGTCACTGCGCCCTCCCCCTAGTGGGTCGTCTACACCAAATCTTCTGGCATACAGACCTTCGGCATCACATAAAAAACTAAATGCTAGCGCTGTGGTTGCTTTAACTGGCTGAGCTCTTTCTACATATGATGCCCCGACAAAGTTAAGGGCTATCCCGGCGAGCGTCATAGCGTTTGGTACTCGAAAAAAACCACGGCTTTGGGCTGCGTACACCTGTTGTGTATTGAGAGGGATGCCTGCATCTTGGTCACGCACCCAGCCAGGACGCATATCTTGTTCGTTCAGTCGCGGCGCGTGCAGCTGTCTCATAATGGTAGTATACGTAATAATTGTGTATAAAAACATATAAAAACTATGAATTGACACTAAAACAACAAGAGTGAAACAACAATCAAAATGAGGTAGTTTGTACAGCTGGGCCAAAGTGATAGTAGAAACCCATTAACTTAGAAAGTTAGCACTCTTGACTGGCGAGTGCTAACTTTGCTATCATTAGTATAGCGTCGCCCTAAGAACGACGCCATTCCCAAGCGATTCACTGAACAGCGAAGGGAATCCAGTAATAAACTGTCATAACAATGACACGCAATTACCGATTAAGGCAATTAATCATAATTAGTCACGAATTAGACGGCGTCGCCGCCGACACAACTAGATTACCGCCTGAGCGGTTAGGACGAAGAGAGGAAATAATTATGCAACCAGATTTTCAAGAATTTTCTAAATACCTAACCGAGAACGCGCGGATGAGCTTGGCGCATGCCGGCACGATTGCTCGTGGGCTTGGTAGTGCTTACATTGGCACCGAACACTTGCTGCTCGGCCTTATGGCTCAAGAAGGCAGCCTCGGCGGTAAGATACTCGAAGAAGCCGGCTTTACGCTCAAGAAAGCCCAAATCGCACTTAAGCTCAACCCGCAAAATATCGTTATAACGAGCGGGGCAAAGGGTTACAGCGAAACGGCTAAATTGACGTTGCGTATGGCATATGAGATTGCACAAGACTATGGCCAAGACTATTGCGGTACCGAGCACATCCTCTACAGCTTGCTCAGCCAAAAAAATGCCCGAGCTACCGTACTACTGCGGGAAGTGGGTGTCAATGTCGATAGCCTGACGCGTGAACTCGAAAACTTCCTGAACCGCCAGTTTGATGAATCTGAAGACGAGATGTTGGGGTCACGCCCTGGCAGTCGCCGTCCAAGTCGTAGCGCCAAGGCAAACAAGCAAAAATCGACACTCGATGCTTTTAGCACCGACCTAACAGCACAAGCCCGCGCAGGTAAGCTTGACCCCGTTGTGGGCCGCGACCAACAGATTCGACGGCTTGTTACCATCCTGAACCGTCGCACCAAGAACAACCCTGTGCTCATTGGTGAACCTGGTGTCGGCAAAACAGCCATCGTCGAGGGGCTTGCGCAGCGCATTGTGGCCGAGGACGTACCCGATAGCTTGCTTGACAAGCGTATCGTCACGCTCGACCTTGCCGCCATGATTGCCGGTACTAAGTACCGCGGCGAGTTTGAGGAGCGCCTTAAGAAAGTTATGAATGAGCTCGAGGCAGACAAACGGACTGTTGCATTCATTGACGAGCTACATCTTATCGTTGGCGCTGGTGCGGCCGAGGGCTCGATGGATGCCGGTAACATCTTAAAACCAGCATTATCGCGTGGCAAAATACAGATTATCGGCGCAACAACCACGGTTGAGTACACCAAGCACATCGAAAAAGACGCTGCGCTTGAACGCCGTTTCCAGCCCATTCAAGTCCCTGAAGCCACTGTGCCCGAAACTATCGCTATTTTGCGCGGCTTGCGCAAGCACTACGAAGCATTTCACGGGGTAAGCTACAGCGACGAAGTGCTTGAAGACACGGTGCACTTGGCCAAGCGCTACATTCAAGACCGGTTCATGCCCGACAAGGCTATTGACTTGCTCGATGAGACTGCCGCGCACCTGCGCTTTGACCGTGGCAAGACCAGCCCAGAAGTTCGCCGTCTGCAAAAAGAGCTAAAACTCGTCAATGCTCGTATAGACGAAGCAGTTGATGTCGAGGATTATGAGCGAGCGGCTCGCAGTAAAACCCGCGCTTCACAGATTCAAGAAGAGCTTGCGCAGCTCGCCAAAGCCGGCAAAACCGCCAAGCGCATAAAGGTTAGCAGTAATGACGTAGCCGAGACGGTAGCGCGTATGACCGGCGTCCCTGTACAGCGCGTCATCAAAAGTGAAGCCAAGTACTTGCTTAACCTCGAGAAAAACATTGGCAAACATGTGATTGGCCAATCCGAAGCTGTTGAAGCTGTCAGTAAGGCAATCCGCCGCAACCGCAGCGGCATCGGTGCCGGTAACCGCCCGATTGGCTCATTCATTTTCCTTGGCCCAACCGGCGTCGGTAAGACTGAGCTCGCCCGTGTACTCGCCCGCGAATTTTTCGGTTCCGAAAGTGCCTTGGTCAAGATAGACATGAGTGAATTTGGCGAACATCACACAGTGTCGCGCCTCGTCGGCGCACCAGCCGGCTATGTTGGCTATGACGAGGGTGGGCAGCTGACCGACAAAATCCGACGCCAACCCTACAGCCTCGTGCTATTTGACGAGGTTGAAAAAGCTCACCCCGATGTTTTTAATATGCTCCTCCAAATGCTCGAAGACGGCTATATCACCGATGCTAAGGGTCGCCGAATCGACTTTACCAATACGATTGTCATTATGACGAGCAACCTTGGCGCCGATAAACTGCAAAAAGAGGCTGAGCTTGGCTTTCGAGCCGACCGACAGACCGAGTTTGAAGACCTCGACGCATTACATGCGCAGAACAAATCTAAGGTGCTCGATGGCCTTAAGAAAGCGTTCCGTCCTGAACTGCTCAATCGTATTGATAAGATTATTGTCTTTCGGGCGCTGACCAAGCGTGACATCTTTAAGATTATCGATTTGCAGATTGAAGAGTTACGCCGCCGCCTACAAAAACACGGCCTTGGCCTTCAGCTTACTAAAGGGGCTAAAGACTATCTGCTCGCCAATGGCTATGACCCACTGAACGGCGTACGACCGCTTAGACGGCTCATCCAAGACACCATCGAAGACCAAATGGCCGCCGAGCTGCTCGAAGACAAATATGTCAAAGGTAACATCATCGAAGTCGGCACCAAGTCTGGCACCCTTAGCTACAAAACGACCGTCGAATAAACGTGGCGAAGCGAATTACGTTTTTTGCGCTGTCGTGCCCGTAAAACTGTTGGAAGGGGGCCGCCCAGACGATAAATTAGAAAATGAACCAGCGAAGGGGAATAAGTAATTTATGGAAAAACTACCACCATCACCAGAACCGTCCAGCGAACAAAAACCCAGCAATGTTATAGATATCACGGAAGTATTGCCGGGTAATGAGGGTAGTTACCCGGATGGTGGAAGCCCAGATGAGCCAGTAAAAATATTAATATATGAAGACGGGTCGTGGAAGCCGAGCGCGGAACCGTTTCCTCTATTAGCGGTTCTTCCTGACCTACTTCGCCCATCTGACGATGATGCAAAGAAGTAGGAAAGTGGATTGATTTTGGTGAATCGTGACGAAGGAGTGGTTTTAGGCTTAACTCTTTATGCCCTGATTGCTATACTGGTTGCTAATGCATAAGCAAAAACAACATGTGGGTAAACACCCGAGCGGGGCACTTGGTGCGCTGATTGGGCTGTGTATTGGCACCGCACTGGCGACAGCAGTCATATGGAACCTGCAGTCTATTATTGACTGGTGGCGGCTACGCAATTACACTCCTGCTGCCAGCATATCTGCTCTGGCCAACCAAACGACGATGAGCGACGAGGCACGGAAGCTTTTTTACATTAACCACCCCCAACTCCTCACGGGCAAGGCTTTCTCGTCATATTGCAAGCTTGGGGCAGAAAAGACCGTAGTACTCGGTTGTTACCTGAGTGGTGACCGGGGTATTTACCTCTATCAAGTAACAGAGGAGCGGCTCGGTGGCGTGGTTGAGACGACTGCAGCACACGAGATGCTCCATGTCGCGTATGACAGGCTGTCTGACACTGAAAGGCAACGTATCGACGGTTTGCTAACTAACTTTTACACCAATGGTTTACACGATGAGCGCGTCAAACAAACTGTCGAGGCGTACAAACAGTCAGAGCCAAATGAACTTGCCAATGAGATGCACTCAATCTTTGCGACTGAAGTTGCCACGCTGCCACCCGAGCTTGAAACGTACTACAAGACTTACTTTGCTGACCGTGGGGCCGTTGTGGCTATGGCAGGGCGGTATCAGGCGGAGTTTACCTCTCGGCGAGAGCGGGCGGCAGCTTATGACGTGCAACTTGCCGCGCTTAAAAAACAGATAGATGAGAACCAAAATACCGGCACGGCCAAACGCCAGGCGCTCGACCACGAATACACCCGCATGCAAACCATGCAGCGCAGCGGTGACGTCAGCAATTACAATCGGCTTGTTGACTCGTACAATGCCAGTGTCCAGTCATACAACTTTTTATTGTCTACAACGCGAAATCAGATTGAGCAGTACAATCAGATAGTTGAGCAGCGCAATGCCGTAGCACTTGAAGAGCGGGCATTGGCGCAAGCACTTACGAGCCAAGCGATAGAGAAGTGAAAGATGCAGCAATGTCTCATAGCGAATTCTCATTTGGCTTGCGGTAAAATTTGCTATAATAAGTACATCACCAATTGAGGGTAAGAGAGACCAAGACAGTCTATGAATGCACAACGTCCGCGCCGCAGCGCTTCACGCAGTACTTATACCACGCGCTCTGGTAAAACCATCAAACTCAATCAAACAGCCGCTGACCGCCGCAAGGCAACTAAAGAAGCAAGCGCTCGCCGCAAGGCAGAGTACCTAAGCTCACTGCCTAAAGAACCCTGGAAGCGCGTGCTTCATCGCTTAAACCCCAAGCGCTTTTTTAAGTATGTCTTTAGCCGCGAGGGTGGCATTATGGCGCTTAAGGTGGCCGGCATCGGTTTTGTAGTCGGTTTCTTGCTGCTTGTCGGCATTTTTGCGTACTTCCGCAAGGACCTACCAAAGATTCGAGATATATCTGGCAACAACCTCGGTGGCAGTGTCACATACTACGATCGCACTGGCAAGACAATCTTATTTCAGGATTACAACGAGCGCAAGCGTATCCCGGTGGCTGGTAACGAGATTGCCAAGACGATGAAGGAAGCCACCATCGCCATTGAGGATAAGGAGTTTTATAATCACGGAGCATTTGACACCAAAGGAATCATACGCGCTGTCGTGACCGATCTTAAGGGCGGTCAGCGCCAAGGTGGCTCAACCATCACTCAGCAACTGGTCAAGATTAACGAGGGCTGGACCAATGACCGTACCATTACACGCAAGGTCAAGGAGCTCATACTTGCCGTTGAGCTTGAGCGTGAATACGAGAAAGATGACATATTGGTTGGGTATCTCAATATGGCACCGTATGGCAATGTTAACTACGGTGTCGAGACAGCAGCTCAAGATTATTTTGGCATTGATGCTAAAGACTTATCGTTAGCCCAGTCAGCCATGCTTGCTGCCATTCCGAAGGCACCAGGTAGCTTGTCGCCATTTAGTAGCCCAAAGTACAACCCAAGCTTGAGCGAAGATTATTTTGACAGTGAGGCACTAATAGGTCGACAACACTATGTCCTCGATGTCATGAAGCAGCAGGGCTACATTACGGCTAAACAAGCTACCGAGGCTAAAGCTGTCGACGTGCTCGCTCAGGTCAAACAAAAACAATCGTTTTATGCGGGTATCAAGGCTCCATATTTTGTCTTGGCTGCCAAAAAAGAGCTGCGCAAAACGTTTCCGGAGGCGGTGGTTAACCGTGGCGGCTGGAGAGTTGTTACGACAGTTGACCTTGACTTGCAAAAATTGGCCGAAGAACAAATGGAAAAAGGCAGGGCGCAGTTGAACCGCCAAAAAGCCGACAACGCAGCATTTGTGGCCGAAGACAATGCGACAGGACAAATCGTGGCCTTAATTGGCGGGCTTGATTTCAACAATGCGCAATACGGCGAGATTAATTACGCTTCGGATGTCAACATATCGCCCGGTTCGAGCATTAAGCCCTATGACTATGTGTCGTTTATCGACAATAACACCAATGTCGGCGCTGGAAGCGTGCTGTATGACCAGATTGGCGCACTGCCCCAGTACCCGTGTACCAATAAGGCACTACCGCCAACCGGTAACTGTCTGTGGGACTTTGACCGCCGTTCTCCTGGTGCTATGACCTTGCGTTATGCGCTTGGTGGGTCGCGCAATATTCCAGCCGTTAAGGCCTTTGTATCGAGCGTGCCAAATGACACCAGCACTAACCGTACTACATCAATCAATCACACAATGGGTGTTATCAATGGTCTCATGGGGAACTCTGACGGCTACCGTTGTTTCAAGCCTGGCACCGATGTGACAGTGGCGTCTAACGCCGATGAGGCTCAGTGCTACTCGGCAGCGGGCATCGGCGACGGTGCATACCTGCGGCTCGATGACCATGTCAATGGCATCGCTTCCATTTCACGTCTTGGCCAGTCAATCCCCAAGACCTATATTTTAAAAGTTACAAACTCATCGGGCAAGATTCTCAAAGAGTTCAAGCAACCCAAGGCTAAGCAAATAGTTAAAGCAGATTCAGCGTATATCGTTAGTGACATGGCCTCTGACCCGGGTGCATCATACCTCGGCGGTAGCTGCAATGCAACCACCTGTAGTGGTATGAAATTCCATCGCTATAAGGGCTGGAAAAATGCTATTAAAACCGGTACGACTAACGACCTATATGACGGCTTGATGGTATCGTGGAATACCAAATACAGTGTTGGTATGTGGGTCGGTAACCACAGTCGCACAGTGTCGTATGTTGGACAGCCAGAGAACATGACCGACCCTGTCGTGAAGGGCTTTATGCAGGGCGCCATTGACCGTATAGGTGGCGAAGCGGTGAACTGGACCCAGCCGAGTGGCATCAAAACTGCGCCTGCTTATGTCAACCGTAGTAAAACTGCCGCTGGCCAGTCTGTGCCAAGTGGTGCCACCGACATTTTCCCGTCATGGTACGTTGGCAAGACTGGTACCAACACTTCGCAAACGCTCGATAAAGTATCGAACAAAGTAGCGACAAGTTGCACGCCAGAGCTCGCTAAACAGAATAGCACTAATAGCAATGCGGCCAGTTGGAACGTCGACGTTTTTGCAGGAGGTAGTACTGGCGGTAGCGCTCCACAGCAAACAGGCAAAGATGATATTCACAACTGCAATGACACCAAGCCAACTGTCTCGATTACCGCTGTGAATGGCTCGAGTACGGGCGGTACGGCGATTGATTGCCCAGCTAGCGGTTGTAAAATTATGGCCTATGTTGAGCAAGGAACGTACCCGTTAACCAGTGCAGACCGACTGAATTTTCCTGGTACGCTAACGCTAGCAGCCAACGGGCAAACCGTTGACTCGGTTGGCATTAGTAGCTCAGGAGGTCATGAGTTTACCTATACGCCACCTGACGGGACGAGCGGCACGGTGACACTGACAGTCCAGATTACAGATAGTGTACTTTACCAGGGGAACGATACGGCGACAATTACGGTTTTGGCTAAAACAGTTACTGATGTCATGCCAACCACGACTACGACGACGGGTTCAAACAACAGCAACTGAAGGGGTGTTGGTCGCGGCCGCAACAATAACTAACGTTATACGTTGGGCTGCGAAAGGAGCTACCTGCAGACTGGGTAAGATATGTCATACAAGGGCAAACTCCGTAGCTAAGCCTACTTTTTAAGAAAGTCGTTCAGTGCCGAGCGGACATCAGTCACAGTGTGAAGAAAGGCGGGCTGTTTCTTGCCGCCGCGAATCTTGGGGCCAATTGCGGTCTCGAAGCCAAGCTTTTCTGCCTCGGCGACGCGCTTTTCTATGAAAGGCACGTGCCGAACTTCGCCGCTTAAGCCCACTTCGCCAAAAACAACGGCGTTTTGCTTGAGCTGCAAGCCCTTGGCAGCCGAACCAATGGCCATACAAATGGCAAGGTCAGCAGCGGGGTCACTGAGACGTATGCCGCCAACGATGTTGATGTAAATATCTTTATCGCCGAGCTGTAACTTGGTGCGTCGTTCGAGCATGGCGACAAGCAGGTTTACGCGGTTGAGGTCGATGCCGCTGGCGGCTCGCTTTGGGTAGCCATAATCTGTCTTGTTGACGAGTGCTTGGACCTCGACGAGCAGCGGGCGCGTGCCCTCGAGCGTGGCTAGCACGACTGAGCCATCTGTTATCTGTCGTTCTTCGAGAAGCGCCTGAGATGGGTTCAGGACGGGCTTCAAACCTGCCTCGTCCATTTCCATGATGGCTGCCTCGCTCGTTGGGCCAAAGCGGTTTTTAACAGCGCGCAGCACCTTAAAGCCACCGTATGCATCACCTTCAAGCTGCAACACCACGTCAACGATGTGCTCAAGTAGTTTCGGCCCAGCAATTGTGCCTTCTTTAGTAACGTGGCCGACAACGATGAGCGCCGTGTTACTTTGTTTGGCGGCATTAAGAAGCACCGAAGTGCTGTTGGTGATTTGACTGACGCTGCCCGCGGCCGTGCCAACTCCGTTGGTCGTCATCGTCTGGATGGAGTCGACTACGACAAGGTCAAACTGCCCGCCGAGCATAGTGGCAGCAATGTCATCCGCAATGGTCGCATTGGCTATTTGTAGTTTGCTAGCGTGCGCGCTCAGGCGGCTGGCTCGCATGGCGACTTGGTGCTCTGACTCTTCGCCGCTGACATACAAAACATTTTGAGCAGCCGCGACATTGTTTGCTATCTGCAGTAACAGCGTACTTTTGCCGATGCCCGGTTGCCCGGCGATGAGCACGACGCCACCAAGTACCAACCCGCCGCCAAGCACTTGGTCGACATCGGCTATTGCGGTTGAAAGGCGCTTTTCTTGGTGCTGCACGGCGGTTGTTATGTCGTGAGCGACGAGCGGTTTGCCACCCTCACCACGTTTTTTGCCAAGTGTGCTTGGTTCTACTAAGGTGACTTCTTCTTGGAGTGTATTCCACTCGCCGCACTGGCTACAACGCCCCGCCCACGCGCTCGTCTGCGCCCCGCAATTTGTACAAACATATTTCGTCACGCTCTTCGCCATATGGTTTTAAGTATACCAAAGGGAACCAATCGCGCGAACTTACTATGAACTTAGTATGTAAATGTAAAGTATCGCTGACAGTACTAATTTATTTTAATGATTTTTTTATCTTAATATACGCATCCCGGAAGGGGATGCCTTGCGCTACAAGCTCATTGATTTTTGCAACGGTCAGGAGCTCTTCTGTCATCGCAGATTTCAGCGCGTGCTTGTTGACCTGGAGCGCAGGGACAGTAACAAGCAGCGCATCAAGCGTCGCCTGGTAATCACGGATGGCTTTCAGGGTAATAGACTTGGTAAGTTGTAAATCTCGGCTATAGCCACTACCAACACCACATGCCACCCCATACAATTGCACAGAATACCCGGCGTAGGCGTGCGCCGTACCGCGCATGATTTCAAAGACGTCGTAGTTGTGTTTGTGTGGCATTATCGAAGAGCCGGTTGTCATGTCCTCGGGCAGGCTAAAGAAGGCCGTTTCTTGCATGGTAAAAAGCAGCATGTCTGCCGCGAACTTACCGGCAAAGGCCATGCAGGGCGTGAACGCTTGCACCGTCATCAGCTCAAAAATACCCCTCGATAAACCGCAGTACATTGGGTTCGTCTGGGTAGCGCGAAAGCCAAGAAGCGTGGTTGTTTTCTCTCTGTCAAGTGGCAATGTGTTTCCGAACCCTGCGGCCGAGCCGAGCGGGTTCTGGTCGATGATATGTCTGGTTGCTGTGATAAGATTTGTTTGGTCTGTGAAAGCGTCGGCAAATGACCCCAACCACATGGCAACGTTCGTCGGCATGGCCTTCTGCTGATGCGTGTAGCCGGGCATCATCACCGCGCCTGCGTCTTTGGCGGCTTTGCTAAATGCTTTTGATACGGCACTGGTCTTAGCCGCTGCTTGCTCGAGTGCATCGAGTAGGTACAATCGCATCATAACAAGTGCCTGGTCGTTTCGACTTCGCCCAGTGTGGACTTTTTTGCCAATATCACCAAGCTGCTCGGTCAGATAGCCCTCAATTGCGCTGTGGCCGTCCTCATAGTCGCTGGTGACCGAGTATTTACCCGACTGCCATAGTGCGAGCAAATCATCGAGTGTGCTATTGAGCGTAATCGACTCATCTTTGGGGATGATGCCAGTGTCACCAAGCATCACGACATGTGCTTTGGTGGCGGTAATATCGTACCCCAATAGCTCCTGGTCAAGTTGCGAATCGTTGCCAACGGTATATGCCTCGATTGTGGGGTGCAGGCTCGCCGTATCGTCTGATTGCCATAGCTTAGATTTCATAGGGGTAGACTCCATGAGCTGTCTGTTGCGCCATCGTGTAGATTTCGATGAAACCGGCCGACGCGTTTTGGTTGAAAGCGGCGTTTTTTTCAAACGTTGCTAAGTTGTGCTGAAACAGAGAATACGGCGACTCAAGTGATACAACGGTGATTTGACCCTTGAGTAGTTTGAGCTTGACGGTCCCAGTAACTTTTTGGTTTTGGTCGTCTATGTACGCCATTAAATGATGCGTCGATGGGTCAAACCACTGAGCCGCATAAACTTGGTAGGCCCATTTTAGGTCAACTATCGCCTTAAACTCGTTTTCTAGTCTTGTCGAAACGAGCTTTTCAAGCTTTTTATGGCCCGCAATCAACATCGCGGCAGCTGGCTGCTCAAAAATCCCTCGTACTTTTAACCCCACCAATCTATCCTCGATAAGTTGTGTGACGCCAACACCGTGTTTTGCGCCAACAGTGTTGCACTCAGCGATTATGCTGGCCAGCGGCAGCTTTTTGCCGTTGAGCATCGACGGTACGCCCTTGTCAAAGCCTATCGTGACATACTCGGCTTCGTTTGGCGTATTTTCAACCGTGTTGCACCACTGAAATATGTTGCCCAGTTCGGCCTCCTCACTTGGGAGCTCAATTTCACCACCTTCGGCCGAGTTACCCCACATATTTTCGTCATACGAATATGGCCTGGCGGCCGTTTGCTTGACGGGGATGCCATGTTGCTGTGCGTATGCTATCTCTTCTTGTCGTCCCATGCTCCACTCTCTGACAGGAGCGATTGTTTTGAGCGTTGGGTCAAGCGTGATGATATATGACTCAAATCTGACCTGGTCGTTACCTTTCCCCGTACAGCCGTGGGCAATAACGGTACACCCCGTGTCTTGAGCAACCTTGACTGCGATTTTAGAAATCATCACCCTTCCAAGCGGCGTCAGCAGGGCATAGCCATCTTGGTAGTCGGCGTTAGCCTTGATTGCTTTTGCCAGTACTGTGTCGGCGAATTCAGTTTTGGCATCGTAGACAATTGCTTGCTTGGCTCCAAGGTCTCGCGCTTTTTGCGTGATTTTCTCAAGGTCATCGGCAGTTTGCCCGATATTTACCGTCAGTGTAATAACATCGCAGGCATATTCTTCCTGAATCCACTTGAGCATGACCGATGTGTCCAGGCCGCCCGAGTAGAGCAATAGACAGGTGTCGAATGAACCTTTTTCGGCCTCGTGCGAGGCGATTTTTTGATAAGTACTGTCCATAATATGTCCCTTTCAAAATATTGATTGCAAATAAAAAAGCCCCCAAGAGTGGGAGCTGCCAAGGACTTTATTTTTTAAATTAGCAATTACAAGGGCAGCTCCCATTAGTACGTGAGCTACGACGAAGGGTTACACTGTATTGCAAAAATCTCATTACCTAAATATACATTCTAAAAATAATAAATGCAAAATAATATCCCTGACCCACGTGCACTTCAAGCCATACCCCCGTAACGGGGCGTCAGCCCCGTCA
>CAYZFT010000003.1:2249-46372 GCA_964477925.1 uncultured Candidatus Saccharibacteria bacterium | reverse complement strand
GTCATAGCTACAACTGACGAGACAACTCCTCACGAGGAATATACCACTGGTATATCCCTCACTCGTCAGACAAGTCGAACGTGATATGTTCTGTAAGTAACATATCACTACTTGGTCAAGCCGCTTACGGGCTTGACTGGCATCGTCACCTGTCGGAAGTTGTAGCTCGTGACAACAGTAGAGCCAGGAGCCTGCGCATAGTCGCCTCAGCTAAAGTCACTCACGTGACTTTTGTTTATTTGGCTAGGGTCATGCCTGGGATGACCCTGCTTCGCCAAGGCTACTATGGGCAAGCTGGATTCTGTTTCGCTGTATAGCAAACTGGCCGGGGAGGACGAGACGGGAAGATCTTTCGACTCCTCCGCTTAACAGCGGATTCGCTCAAGATGACAGTGGCATTGATTATAGTTGAAATGATTACTCACTTTCGAAGCATAGGAGCGTTGGTCGCCGCCAGAGCCGAGGATTGAAATAACTGATTTGGAGCTTTCTGGAGCGAACAGGCGTGACGAGAATGTTTGAGCCGAAGGCGAGTTTCGCAGAAACCCTGAGAGCGTAAGAAAGCTACAAGTAAGCCGGTTATTTCACAGCTCCTTAAGTCGTTTACTCTCATTTT
Source organism: uncultured Candidatus Saccharibacteria bacterium (assembly GCA_964477925.1). Lineage (GTDB taxonomy): Bacteria > Patescibacteriota > Saccharimonadia > Saccharimonadales > UBA4665 > JAGXIT01. The sequence continues at coordinate 45,756 of CAYZFT010000003.1, read as the reverse complement.
GTCGACACAAAATGAGCCGCCTTGAGGGGCGGGACCCGTAAGAGGTAGGTTTGCGCTTATTGCCTTAGGAGGAAGTCGGTGGCGGCATCGAGCTGGAGGTCGGTATTGTTTTTGTACGCCTCATCGGTCATTTTGACTTCAACATCGGGTTTGATACCTTTTTTGTCGATGTTGGTACCCTTTGGTGAGTACCATTTTGCGATAGTGACCTTGAGCGAGCTGCCGTCTTTGAATGGCATAAGTTGTTGCACGACACCCTTACCGTAACTCTGCTCGCCAATAATGGTCGCAGCACCATGGTCTCGGAGTGCCAATGCTGTTATCTCGCTCGCCGAGGCCGAACCGGCATTCAAAAGCACGACTGTCGGTATGCCTTTGAGCGTATTAACACCTGTGGCATTTTGGGTGTCGACGACTGTTGCACCACGGCGCTGCTGCACGATTTGGTCACCCTGGCTCAGCCACAGGCTACTTAGGTTAACAGCGGTCGTCACTTCACCACCTGGGTTGTCGCGTAAATCAAGGATTATCTTTTTGACGCCTTCGTCCTTGAGCGTTGCAGCGGCTTTTTGCACAAGCTCGTCAGTGTCATCACTAAACTGGCTCACTTGTATGTAGCCGATTTGATTATCGCTCAACTTCTTCGTCACGACTGAAGGGATTTTGATGGTATCGCGTACGATTGTCACGTCAAACTGCTCGGCCTTACCACGTATAATGGTCAGCTTGACCTCTGTGCCCTTTTCGCCACGGATTTTTTTGACCGCTTCGTTAACAGATAGGCCATAGGCAGGTTTGCCGTCGACGCTTACAACAACATCTTTGGCGCGCAAACCCGCTGCCTCGGCCGGTGAACCTGCGAGCGGCGCAGCGATGACAACGTTTTTCTCATCATCAAGCTCAAGCTTGGCGCCAATGCCACTGATTGTACCCTGCAGACTGCCGCTGAAATCTTCGGCCTCTTTGGCGGTCATAAACTCGGTGTACGGGTCGCCCGTGCTCTCGGCCATGCCATGTTTGAGCCCATCCATAACCTGTTGGTTGGTGAGATTACCGTTATAGCTCTGGCGCAGTGCGGTATATAACTCGTCAAGCTGACCATAGTCTGGCTTTGCCGAAAGGCTGTTAGTTGAGCTAAATTGCGTAGTGCCGGTGAGACGAATCGTACCCTGTCCGACAAGTACCCCAAAAACAAATAGCACGATGCCAGTAACAATCAGGCCAATACTTTTTGCGGTAAAAAACGACTTCTTATTTGACGCCGGCTGAATAGAAGCGGGGGCTTTTGCTGGCTGATTTGTAGATTGAGTTGGTTGGGTTTCATTTTGCATGTGCTTACTAGTATACCACGTAAATAGGGATGGGCTCGCCCTCCCCGCCTTGTCAAACCGGAGTGAATCCGGCTTGACAAGACCCCCTCCCCTGAAGGCTGCGTTATCACTTGCTTTCGCCATTCGGCTCTGTTGTTGTGCTTAAGCCTGGTTGGAATTCATTTAATAGCAAACGTCGTTTTGGTGCTCTGCTACAATGGTGGGTATGAATGAGGAAGCGATGGTCGTACGGCAAGTCGATGCAGCAGCCTATGCTGTCGGGCTAAAAGAGCTCGAGGAACGGCTGGAGCAGCCGGTTTCATTTCTGCAGTCACCACTGTATGGTCGACTCCAGGAGCATGACGGCAAAACCGTCGTGTATTTTGTAGCAAACGTGGGAGAAGCGACTAATGCATGCGGTTTGGCGGTGCGCTACACTGCCCCGCTCGGCATGAATTTTTTGTACTGCCCATATGGGCCAGTGGCAAGCAAGTGCTCGCCGCAACTCGTCGCCGGGCTGCGCACATTTTTTAAGCCAATTGCCCGTGAGCTGGGCTGCGCCTTCGTGCGGCTCGATGCAACCGATGAACTATTCAATACTGTCACCACACCAGTTTCAGACAAACTCGCCCGTACCGCCAGCCTGCAGCCTCGCGCCGAGTGGCTGCTCGATATTACCCTGACCGAAGAAGACCTGTGGATGAGGTTTCACAAGCACGCTCGTTACAATGTACGCCTCGCCGAGCGAGCAAATGCCGAGCTTACAGCCTTTGCACCTGCCGATGCACCACTCGATGATTTCTTTGCACTCATGCAAACCACTGCAGGACGCGACGGCTTCGGTATTTTTGACAAAAACTACTACCAGGCATACCTTTCGGCCATGTCGCCCGATGATGGTTTTATGATTGTGTGCTATATCGACGGCAAACCAGCGGCTGCGGGATTATTCGTGACACACGACCGACAAGCGCACTATGTGTTTGCCGGCTCGAGCGATGACTACCGCAAGATTGCCCCGGCTTACAGCATCATATGGGCAGCCGTGCGACAAGCGAAGCAGCGTGGCTGCACTGTGTTTAACTTTGGCGGTGTCAGCGATGCCGTAAAGGGTCAACACCTCGCTGGTGTTACTGCGTTCAAGCGGCGTTTTGGCGGCTATCAGAACGACCACCGCAACCCAACCGACCTTGTCTGCGATAAGCTACGCTATGCGGCATTCTCGCTCTACAAACATGTTCGATAAGAATCTTTCAATCTCAGAGTATCTACTGAGTCGTTGTAAAGCTCATGCTATAGCCGGTGCTTGGCAAGCCATAGAGCGGTCGCACACCTGGCGCGATTGTAACAGTGTAGCGAGTTTGCGGCTGCAAGCCTGAATGCATGTACACCATCGAATTATTAGACCAGGTAAATGTGCCGTCGACATGAGGGGATATGCTAAAGGCTGCCTCGGCGCTCGCCTGGTTAACTGGCCGGTCAAATGTTAGCGCGACACGCATGTCGGGGCGAACACGGCTGCCTGTCGGCACGGCGTACATTACTTGAACCGCGCCTGGTGTTGACACGCTGAATTCATGGTTGGTCGACATCACACCACCCACGGCCGTCTTTGCGCCCGCCAGCGCGCGGTACCCCCACGTTTTGCCCGGCGTAAAATCTGTTGGCGTAAAACTGTAGCGACGTGGGCCTTGCCAAACACCATCCCCCGCAATATCGAACTTGACGGCACTATCAACCTGGACCATATCGATGTCAAAAACGAGGTCGAGCTTTTGCCCCGGATAGAGTAGCCCTGCGTGTGTTGCACTCACTTGTGGCTCGACAACGGTCGTAAAATCGAAGTTTGCGAGCTCCTGCCCCTCCACGGGCTGCATAGTGTCAAACACCTTGGCGCTATAGCGACGACCCTGCCCGAGCGGTTCGGCAAGCTTCCAGCTAAACGTTTTGTCGTCTTTGGTCGTCGGCTCAACCGAGGTAACGGGGATGTTGCCATCGAGCACCAACCGACGAAGCGTGCGGTTGGGCGACGAAAATGTCACTCTGAGCTCTGTATCAACTAACACGTCTTTTACGCCAGTTTGTGGCGAGGTGGTTTGTAATGTCGGCGCAGGTTGAACCTGAATGCTGAGTGTCTGCCGTGATTTAGTGCCGCTCGACGCATCAACCGCCGGCTCGATACCACGTATGTCGAGTTTGAGTGTTGCGCCAGGCGGCAGCAACTGTTCTGGCACGAAGACTAAGCTCGTTATAAAACCAAACTCCATCTTTTCGTGCCACCTGCCCTTGACCGGCTCACGCCATTCATAGCGTACACCCGGTTTGATTGGGCGGCTAAATGTGATAGTAACTGGTGTGTCATAGGAGTGATTTGTCGTCTGAGTACGTGCCCGCACAGCATCGCGCGCCAACACAGCACCCGTCGCCGTAGAAACCAGCCAAAGGGTCGTTACAGCTAGAACCGTACATGTTATGAGTGCTATATGGTGTAAACGCTGGTTGTGGTGCAAAAAGAACCGCACCCGGTAATACAATCGTAGCCAGTGTTGTGTAATGGTCGCACGCATATTTGTTTTGCTTTCTAGTACCAGTGTACTACCGATTAGGGGACTGCGCTAGTTACTAGACTACAAGATTGCGCGATTGGATTTATTTGTCGTTAAAACGCAGGAACTGGATATTGGAGGTGATAACAAGGTCCATTTCGTTGTAACGGCCTGAGTACCAGTTGTACTGGCTGATGTGAACCGAGCCATCACCATTGTTATACTCGACAAACCCAACATGGCCAACCGGGCCAATTGGCATGTATGCTACATCGCCTGCCTGGGGGTCATCGACGACACGGCCTGCTCCGGTAGCTGTCGCATAAGGAATCCATTGGTATGCGCTGCCGCCGCCGCCAGGGAATGTTGGCACGCGTTTACCATAACGATCTGCGCGGTCAGCAACATAATGTACACACTCGCGGGCGAGACTTAAGCCCCAAGGGTCAGGCACCCATTGGTCGAGGCCGTATGCACAGTAGCGATAATCGCCACCGCAGTTTAATGGGCCGGTCATGTTGCGGTACTTAATAGCGCTGCCGGTTGGGCTCGTACCATTAGTGCCGGTGTACTGAGCATAGGCTGCAGCCTGCTGAGCACGAAGTTCACTAATACGTTGGTTATTTGCCCTAAGCTGCGAATTAATCTCACTCTGCTGTGACTCGTTGTAGCTCAGTAACCGTTGTTGCTCTGCCTCCATACCTGAAACCTGGTCACGCTCGGTCTGAAGCTCTTTGAGCAGCTGCTCAACTTTAGCCTTTTGCTCTTGAAGCTGCTTCTGTAAAAGCGCGATGCGCTTGAGTGTATCTTGTAGCTTACTTTGCACACGCGATCGGTACTCTTGCTTGTCAACAAACTCGCTCAAGTCTTTGCTCGAAGCGAACACTTCAAATGCCGTGGGGGTACCATCGACATACATCGCCTTGACGTCTTCGGCCAAAATTGACCGCTGTCGATTAATCTCTGCCTGGGCGGCGGCAATTTCATTTTCAAGTCGCGCCTGTTCGGCCACATTCTCGTTAATACGTCCTTGCAGTGCATCAATCTGTGCTTGCAGGCGATTAATCGCCTCCTGATAGGTGGCAGCTTCGCCAAGCAGCCCCTCAAGAGCCGTGCGAGATGTCTGGTTCTGGTTTCGCAGTTGGGCAACCTGATCGTCATATGTATCGGCCGAAGCAACCTGTTGCCATGCGGGTAATGTTGAGCCAGCAAGAAGTATTAGCGCTGACAGCACGAGTAGACTACTTTTGGCGCGGCGAGATAATGTGAGAGACATTGTTTTTATGGTAGTTTTTATTTTGGTTATTACCGTTAGCAGTATAGCACGATTATGCAATAAAATTCAACCTTTCTTGTCACGAGGTTACACGAGTTATTATTTCTTTGGCGTTTTGAATTTCAGGTACCGTCCGGTGGCGATAGTGGAAGAAACGGCACCTATTAGTATACCAAGCATTAGCTGCATGGCAAAGAGCTGCCAGTAATATTTGCCAAAAAACTCCTGCGCGTAAGTAATGTCGAGCAGGCCCAGACTCGTCGCCTGCAACGAGCTCGACGCGGTCACAAACATCGCGTTTATGATAAGTATCGAGATAACGGCCGAAAGGATGCCATATATAATCGTCTCGACAACGAACGGACCTCGTATGAAGGTCGTGCTCGCACCAAGCAATCGCATGATTTGCAACTCATCGCGGCGGTTAAATATTGCCATCTGGATGGTGTTGAAGATGATAAGCACGGAAATGATTGCAAAAAGTAGCACCGCCCCAAGCCCAATCCGCCCTAACGTGTTGGTTGCGTGGGTAATCAAATCGATAGCACTCCGCCGGTCGCCACTGTCGGACATAGGGTCTGACTGCAGTTTTGCGTACTCGGGCTTTTCTGCGAATGAGCGAATTTCTTGAAGTTTATTCAGGTCATGCGGCTTGACAATTATGGTTGCAGGTAGTGGGTTATCTGTTTCGTTAATGGCCGCCAGTAGCTGTGGCTTGTCTTTGTTCTGCTCCATATAAACTTTGAGCGCATCAGTCTTACTGAGATAGGTGACCTTTTCGGCGTTGGGAAGTCGTTTCAAGCCGTCTACGAATTTCTTTGACTGTTGCTCTGTCGTCGTATCGTTAAGGTAAATTGAGATATTGATTTTGTCAGTTATTTGTTCAACCGTATTGCCAAAAGCCGCATTGGCAACAATTGAAAACAAAATAATAGTAAGCGTGATGATCATGATGGCCATGGCAGCGATAGCGAGCCAAGCGTTGCGCACAAAGTTGACCATGCCGGTGCGGATGATGCGCATGAATGTAGTCGTGCGATAGCCCATATTACGGCTTGCCCACCTTCTTCTCAGCGTACTGTGCACTGGCTCGGTCGCTTGCAACTTTGCCGTTTTTAATCGTGATAACACGGCGTTTGAGCTTGTTGACGATGTCTTGATTGTGTGTGGTCAGTAGCACAGTTGTGCCGTAGCGGTTAATCTTTTCAAGCACGTCGATAACATCCCAAGCATGTTTAGGATCAAGGTTGCCAGTCGGCTCATCGGCAATGAGGATTTTGGGCTGTCGGACAATGGCCCGAGCAATTGCAACGCGCTGACGCTCACCACCGCTCAGCTCCATTGGCATACGCTTGGCTTTGTCTTTAAGGTTCACAATATCGAGCACGCGCGGTACGGTGTTATTAATCTCTTTGGTACTCACACCGACAATCTCAAGTGCAAAAGCCACGTTTTCGAACACCGTGCGGTTGGGCAGTAGCTTGAAGTCTTGAAAGACAACGCCAATCTTGCGGCGCAGCAATGGGATACGTTTGTCGGGTAGCTTATCGTAGTCGATACCACCGACAATTATCTTGCCACTGCTTGGTCGCTCCTCACGCGTCAGTAGTTTGAGCAAGGTGGATTTGCCCGCACCGCTCTGCCCTACTACGACGACGAATTCTTTGGGTTCAATATGTAGGCTCACGCGGTCAAGCGCAGGCTCAGAGTCTTTACCATACTTCTTCGTTACCCGGTCCAACAAAATCATAACCAGTATTATAGCAAAAAGCCCTACGAACCGTTAAACGCTTATTCAATTGTCTCCATTTCTTCTGGCTCACAAATGCAATCAACTAGAGCACCAGCGCCAAGTACAGACCGCAACCACTGAAGTTCTTCGCCATGAACAAGTCTGTTCTGGGAATATATGGGCCAATCTACGTCGATATGCAATGCTTGCGCATCGACTTCAATGTCATTGGGGTCTTTTCCATCGAGCATTGCCGCTCGGCACTGAACCTCGAGCACCTTATCGTACGCAGGCGCAAAGCCTTCACCAGATTCGCATTTTTCAATAAGTATAACTCTCAGTGTACGACCTAGCACGGCACATTTTTCAGCAGCAGTGTTGCAAAAAATATAATATTGATACCCTTTACCGTCTCCAGGTAAAAGCTGCATACTATGCTTTGTGTCAAATCGAAAGTTAAGGATTTCTGGCGGAATACTTACCGTATCGGAGGTTCCGCTCGGCTCGCTATAACCAATGTCAAGATTATTTCGAACCATCCTCATATCGACACTACTGGGGAATCGTCCAACATCTAAAACTATCCCTCCACACACCTCGGTATGACAATTTCGAGTTTGAAAGTCTACCGGTGTGCCATCGCTGAAAAATATCGCTTCGAGAGAGTTATGCGGCGGGAGCGGCTTATTGTGAAAATATTTTTCAATATCATTGACTATCGGATAAGCAGCCGAGAGATAATCACCGCACTCAACACCTTGATTGGACATATTGCATATTTTAACACCAGTAGGGGATTATTACAAGTATATGCTCACTTGTTATCCACTAACGAATTTGGCTGTCATTTCAATCAAAGTAGATAAATCTTCTTTGAAGCTCTCAGAAGTAGGAAAATCTCTTTGCCAAGCTCGAGATGATACAGCTAATGTTTTCGTTGTTCAATCTCGCTATATATAAGCCTTAGTGAGTCTATGTGCCGAGGGTATAGTTGAGGTAGGCGGTGATGAAGGGGTTGAGGTCACCGGCGAGGACGGCATCGGGGTCGCTCGACTCGTGTCGGGTACGCAGGTCTTTGACTTGCTTGTACGGGTGCAAGACGTAGCTGCGAATCTGGTTGCCCCACGCGGCCTGCTCGTTGGGGCCTTTGAGCTCACTCACCCGCTCAGCGTGTTGCTCGAGCTGCAATTGTGCCAGACGTGAGCGCAGAATTGTCATGGCAGTTTCGCGGTTTTGTAACTGACTACGTTCGTTTTGGATGGCGACAACAATGCCCGTAGGCAGGTGCGTAATGCGCACAGCACTATCAGTTGTATTAACACTCTGGCCACCATGCCCGCCACTACGATAGACGTCAATTTTGAGGTCTTTTTCGTCAATCTCAACTGCGTCAGGAGCATCAACTTTAGGCATAATCTCGACCTTGGCGAAGCTTGTTTGGCGGAGTGAATCAGCATTGAACGGGCTGAGCCGCACAAGACGATGTACACCGTGTTCACCCTTAAGCTGGCCATAGACAAATTGGCCACTAACGGTCATGGTGCAACTCTTGATTCCCGCCTCTTCACCAGAGGAAAGATCAATCAATGAAACTGAGTACTTATTTTGTTCAGCCCAGCGGGTATACATGCGTTGTAACATGGCTGCCCAATCCTGCGCATCGGTGCCACCGGCACCAGCGTGGATGCTCAAAATTGCATCATAGGCATCGTACGGCCCAGCAAATTTTAGTTCTTCTTTGAGCTCTGCAAACTGCTCTTCGACTGTATCGAGCTGAACCAGTAAATCTGCCGCCAATGCGCTGTCACCAAGTGCAATGAGTTCGCTCGTGTCATGCAAAAGCTTATCGAGCCCGCGCCACGGCGCAAGCCTCCTTTCGAGTGCCGCCTGCTCTCTTGAGACGCTCTGCGCATGGTCAGAATCATTCCAGAAATCAGGGGCCATAGTCTGCGCAACTAAACCGTCGAGTTTTTCTTGTAGCTTCGTATAGTTGATACGTGTAAGCGCATCATCAAGAGCCGTGCGGAGTGCTTGGGCCTTGGCTATCAGCTGTTCCATAATTCTCTATCTATCCTTTTGCTGCCACAGCGGTGCAATCTGCTCACTCAATCGAGCAGCCAGCGATGGTGTACAGCTACCATACACACCCAGGCCACCAATGCCGTCGGCAAACATTTCGCGAGCTGCATTGACAATAGCTTCTTTGGTAACCGCCTGTACACGCTCTGGTATCTTGTAATAATCATCTATGTAGTCGTCAAAAAAGTAACGACCAGTATAACCGCCAGCAGTGCTCGCAACTGTCTGTGCCCCACGTTGGTAGCGGCCAATTGCATAAGCTTGTGCTGCGATAATGTCAGCCTCGGCCAACTCGCCGCGGAAAATATTGCCCAGCTGCTCGATGATGATATCGAACAGAGCTGGCGCGTTCGCAACCGAGACCTGGCTACCAAACCAGAGGTTACTGTTAAGCTTGATTTGCTGGAAACCAGAACTCATACCGTACACGAGACCTCGCTCACGCGCCGTCCCAAGAATCTTGGAATATAGCGTCTCTGTTAAGATTGCGTTCATGATGCCGAGCGCATCAAGCTCGGACTCTTCAAACCGTCGATTCATGAAAGTATCGATGTAGAAATAGAGCGTATCGACAGTAGCATTTGGTATGCAGATTGGCTTAGCGAGCGGCTGCACCACTTCCTCGGGCATAATAAAACGCTCACCGCGGGGCAGATTGATAGCCTCAAGCATGCCAACAATGGCAGATTTGCGGCGACCAATGTTACCCGCAACAACAAAACGCATGTTATCGGTAGTGTGTGTGCGGCGGTAGTGTTCGCGAACGTCATCGAGTGTCACGTTATCCATCAGCTCGAGGCGTTTACGGTCTGTCTCGGCAACGAGGCCATAGGCTTTGCGGCTGGCTGCACCCAACTGACGGAAATGATTATTCGCTCGGGCAGCTAACTCTTCACGCACATTACCAAACTCAGCATCAAACTCTTCTTGCAAAAAGAGTGGGTCTTGAACCGCAGTTATGAGCAAGCCAAACACGCGGTCCCACTCAAAATCGGCACATTCGGTCTCATAGACGATATCGTAGACATCGGTCGAGGCATTGCTATAAGCACCGTTTTTCTCGACCTCGGCCTGAAAATCGCGCGCGCGAGGAAACTTGTCGTTTGCACCGAGCAAAATGTGTTCCATGAGGTGCGGCGTTTCCCATTTTTTGTGCTGGACCAAATACTCGCCCGCACGGAAATTGATGTACACATCCATAACGGTTGCATCTGGCACATGAATGAGTAGCCCGCGGGCGCCGTTAGCAAGGATAACTTCTTCGACGTAATGTTTCATAATTAGGGGTTAGAGCATTGGGTATTAGGTATTTGTTTGCCTTTACGACGCCCAATACCCTAAACCCGACGCCCTGTTTACTTGCGTTTCCTTGCTTTGCTTTTGCGCTGACGTTCGGCTTTATTGGCCTTGGCGCGCGTTTTAGAAGTTGATTTTGGTTTGGTCGCGTTCTTTGCACCATTAAAATCATCTTCGTTGTATTCAGTGTCACCTTCGATAATATCGCCAGCATTGCTGATAGACTGACGAGCAGCCAAGGTCAGTTCTGTCTCGACAGGCTCGTCAAGCTCATTCGGGTCAACCGGCTCGGCATGGAAGAGTGAGCGAACGACATCATGGCGCAAATCGTGCTGCATTTTCTCGAAAATAACCTGCCCAAGGCGACGATACTCAACAAGTGGGTCGCGTTGCCCGACGCTAATCCAGCCGATACCTTCACGTAAGTGGTCCATGTTTTCGAGGTGCTGCATCCAAAGGTTGTCTAAAATTTGCAGGTATACATCACGCTCGACTTTACGCATAATCTCTGTGGTAAAGGCAATCTCTCGCCCTGTGTAAAGCTCTTTGGCCTCTTCGATTAACACTGGCTTGACCTTATCGGCGGTAGTGCCAAACACCCGGTCAAGTGCGGCATCATCGAGCGGCATTAGCTCGCGGACCATTGGCTCAAAATCGTCGGTTGTCCGTAGTGATGACTCGGCTAGCAAACCAACCTCTTCCTCGACATAAACCTTGATACGCTTGCTAATATCATCGGCCTTTAAAATCTCACGGCGCATGGCATAGGTTGCCTTGCGGTGGCGGTTCATAACATCGTCATACTGGACGACGTTTTTGCGTTGGTCAAAGTGGAAACCTTCGACCTTTTTCTGAGCACCTTCGAGACCTTTGGTAATCATGCGGTTTTCGATAGGTACGTCATCTTCAACCTTAAGCCGGTTCATGATAGCGCCAATGCGGTCACCGCCGAATATGCGCATAAGATCATCTTCGACGCTAACATAGAACTGGGTTACACCAGGGTCACCCTGACGACCGGCGCGACCACGTAGCTGATTGTCGATGCGACGGCTCTCATGCCGCTCAGAACCAAGCACGAACAAACCACCGAGCTCCTTGACGTCTTCGCCGAGCACGATGTCGGTACCACGACCAGCGATGTTGGTGGCAAGCGTAACTGCGCCCTTTTGACCAGCCTGCGCGACAATTTTAGCCTCGCGTTCATTGTTTTTGGCGTTCAATATGTTGTGTGGGATGCCTTCTTTTTTGAGCAAGGCGGCTAGTCGTTCGTTTTTTTCGATGCTTGCCGTACCGATGAGCACCGGCTGACCACGCTCGTGGAGCAAACGTACATCACGAGCAATTGCCTTGAACTTTGCCGCCTCAGAGCGGTAAATGCGGTCAGGGCGGTCATCGCGGGCAATCTTGCGATTTGACGGAATCTCGACAACATCGAGCTTGTAGATTTGGTGGAACTCTTCGCTTTCGGTCATAGCCGTACCGGTCATACCTGCCAGCTTGTCATACAAACGGAACAAGTTCTGGAAGCTTATCGTCGCGAGTGTCATGCTTTCTTGTTGGACTTCGACACCCTCTTTGGCCTCAATTGCCTGGTGCAGCCCTTCATTGTAACGGCGGCCAGCTAGCAAACGACCGGTGAACTCGTCGACAATAACAATTTCGCCGTCATCGGTCACCACATAGTCTTTGTCGCGCTTAAAGAGCGTCTGAGCGCGTAGTGCCTGCTCGAGATGGTAAATAGTACGGATGTTTTCACTGGCGTAGATATTTTTGATGCCCAATATCTTTTCGATTTTGTCGACACCTTTGTCGGTCAAGATAACCGTCTTGCGCTTTTCGTCTACTTCGTAGTGTATTGGTTTGAGTTGTCGAACCGTGCGCGAGAACTGCTCATAGGCATTGCCGGGCGTCACACTCGGTGCACTGATGATAAGCGGCGTACGAGCTTCGTCGATTAGGATTGAGTCAACCTCGTCGACAATGGCGTAGTTGAGCTCGCGCTGGCGCAGCTGCTCGGTCTCGCGCACCATGTTATCGCGCAGGTAATCAAAGCCAAATTCGTTGTTGGTGCCGTAGGTAATGTCGGCTGCGTAGGCATCTTGGCGACTACACGGCTTGAGATGACGAAAGCGTTCGTCTTCGTGGTCTTCGTTGGTGTACGTTGGGTCGTATATGAACGAATGGTCAGCCATAATGACTGCCGTCGACAGGCCGAGAAAGTTGTAAACCTGGGCCATCCAACCAGCATCACGCTGAGCCAGATAATCGTTAACTGTGACAACATGTACACCCTTGCCCGTCAGAGCATTGAGAGACACGGGGAGCGTGGCCACAAGTGTCTTGCCTTCACCGGTTTTCATCTCGGCTACATTGCCTTCGTGCAGTACCATACCGCCGATAAGCTGTACATCAAAGTGCCGCTGCCCAAGTGTGCGGGTAGCAGCCTCACGTACCATGGCAAAAGCATCGGGCAAAATTGCATCGAGTGTCTGCTTCTTGAGTTTTTTGCGCAGTATATCTGGCTGCGCTTGTAGCTCACTGTCGGACATTTTCTCATATTTGGGTGCGAGCTCGTTGACCGCCTTGACGCGTTTTTGCAAACGCTTGACTGTTTTGGCCTGGGGGTCGCCGAGCACCTTTTTAAATACACTGTGCATAGTCGTTATTACTCCTCCGTTTTTGACGTAATTATCAGATGCATTTATTGTACGCTGTTTGTGCCCCTTTGGCGAGACAAATTTGAGAGAAACAACCAATCAGTTGTCAAAATCACAGCCTTGGGGTAACAAATGCCCTTCTGAACCTAATCTTCTGAGGACAACGACTCTTCAAGTGGTGCAGTTTCGGTGCGCGTAAATCGACCTCGCAGCGCATGGGCAGCGCGGTGACGCAGTGTCTGTTTACCGTGTTTAGTCTTGTACTCAGCGAGTTGCCGCTTGAGCTCAGCCATAGTTACGTCGAGTGCGGCATAAGAATGTTCAACTTTCTCGGTGGCAACCAGTTTTTGCTTGGGCAGCTTGAGCTCGAGGTGGCAAGTGTACATTTCGGCTTTAGTTTTGGGTGCTCGTACGATGCGGATGCTCAGCTGTGCATTCTCGCGCGCAAAACGCGGCACGTACTTCTCGAGGTCTTTGGTCTTTTGGTCGACATATTTTTGCAATTTATCGGTGTGTTCAAACCCCTCAGCACTAAATGTATGTTGAATCATAATTATCACCCCTCCATTCTGTAAGCCTTATTATATACGATTATATATGTTCGCGGCCGTCCATGTAGGGACGGAGCACTTCAGGAACTGTCAGTGTGCCGTTGGCATTTTGGAAATTTTCGATAATAACAATGAGTGAGCGTGCCAGCGACACTGCTGTACCGTTAAGTGTATGAAGCACTTCGACGCTGCCGTCTTTACGCCGGACGCGAATGTTAAGATTACGCGCCTGAAAATCGGTGCAGTTGCTGCAGCTGGTCAGCTCACGGTATTTCTCGTCGACTGGCGACCAATACTCGATGTCATACTTCTTGGCCGCTGGGGCGCCAAGATCGCCCGAGGCGATATTGATGACGTGATACGGGATGCCGATGGCCTGCCACAGTTCTTCTTCGACTGCTAAGATGCGGGCGTGCATGGCCACGCTTTCTTCGGGCGTACAGAACACGTACATCTCAAGCTTGTTAAATTGGTGCACACGAAATAGCCCACGGGTATGCTTGCCATAGGTACCCGCCTCTTTGCGGTAGCATGGGCTGTAACCGGCGTAGAGGAGCGGCAATTTGGCTTCGTCAATAATATCATCGGCATGGTAGCCTGTGAGCGGCGCTTCGGCGGTACCAATCATCGACAGATCTTCACCCTCGATAAAATACTCATTGCTTTCTTGGCTGCTCTTGGGCGCAAAACCAGCGCCGTACGCCGTGCGAGTATTGACCATGTGCGGCACCGTCATGTACTGAAAGCCTTTTCCCCTAATAAAGCTCAGTGCAAACTGTGTAATGGCATTTTCGAGCAACGCCAAGTCGCCCTTGAGGTAGTAGAACTTTGCGCCGGCAACTTTAGCACCGCGTTCAAAGTCGACCCAATCACGCTCAAGCGCGTAGTCGAGGTGATCGCGTGCGCCAACTTTTTGCTCGCCAACCCGCTTGATCTCGACACTATCTTCTTCGCCGCCAATCGGCACATCGTCAAATGTCATGTTAGGCACTTGCCACAAGAACTCATGACGCACTGATTCGATATCGTTCAACTCGGCCTCTTTAGCAGTAATTGTGTCTTTGAGCGTCTTGCCTTGCTCGATTTGCTCTGGCGTTGGCTTGCCACCCTTCATAGCATCATTGAGCACATTGCGCTGTGCACGAAGCTCTTCGACAACAGTCAGCTGGCTGCGCCATTCACCGTCAACTTTGAGAAGTTGGGCGATGTCTACTTTGTAACCCTTTTCGGCACTTTTGCGTTGCACCAACTCGGCGTTGTCACGTATAAATTGTATGTCTATCATGTCAACAGTATACAGAGTTAAGAGTTAAGAGTTAAGAGTTAAGAGTTAAGGCCTAAAGCGCCAGCCGCCATCGAGGCAAACAGTATACAGAGTTAAGCAGCCGTGCTTTAAAATAACGAGGATATATCCAGTCAGGCATTTACTTGTTCACGGAACGCAGCAACGTCGGATGCGAGAACCCGCATATTATGAGGCACATTCGATAAATCTGTTTCTGAGCCGTAGGGGCCAAGATAGCCTAATCGTACGATAGCACCGTCAGTACCTGTACCGTAGTCGGAGTGGTGAGACGTCCCGTCTACAATTTTGCTAGCTGGAGTATACTCCTCCTGTGACATAGTAAGGTAATTGAGGGCACCAACCTGTTTAGTAATTTTTTTCAACTCTTCTGGTGTAATGACACCGTCTTTTGTGTATGTATCAAGCTCACCACGCGGTATATCAAATTGAGTAACGTTTTCCCAAGTACTGGTGTTACCACTTGCAAGATTATGACTTCGCCGTAGCCCAGCCGTAATCGTTCCGTCATCGACATCGACAGTCACATCACCTTCAATTTTACCTTTCGAGGTACTAAAAACGTACTTATCACCAACGTATACACTTGGAGAGCCAGTGGCAGATGTCGCATCTTCGGTAACTCCCCCAACCGTCGCCTCGAGTAAATCATGAGCCCCTGTAATTACCAGGCCTTGCCGCTCAAACAATAACTCTCTGTCGGCATTGTTTTTTAGTTCAAATGCACCATATCCCAGACCGGCGGCAATGGCGATTCCAGAAATCCACCCTGCAGCTTTTCGAAATGAAGGGTTCAGAAAGACACTACTACCCGACGCTTCTTGATGGCGAGGTGCTTGGCGAGATTGTTCGCTCATAATTTCTTAAAATCCTTTAGTGTTTATGGTAAATAATGAGTATATATTACTCTCTCTCTTGATTTGTCAAGTTGTATTGACATATTTTTAATATTTTACGAGTATTGACCACTTTGCATAATCAATTAGTGTCACGTCAATTAGTGTCATGGTATCAGGGCGAAGTCTCACTAATGGGGTGTGCAGGCTATATTCTTATCACAAAGTTTTTTTAGATAACTTATTAAGCCATTTTTGTACCAGGGCCACATATTCGTTACTTTTAGCATCATCACTGATTGAATGCGGCCAACCTGACATAAGATGGTGTTCAAACCTCGACGAGTTGGGCACTGCGTCAACGTAATTTTGGACTGTCTGATGCGGGATTTGCTCGTCGGCGCCAGACTCAATAATTTGGATATCACCCTGAAAGTCACTAATCGCATATAATGCCATGTTCTCTGAGGCATTGACTGGCTGCCCTCGCCACGCAGTCGTTATGGGGTTGTCAGAACCGTCACCCCATTTGGGGTCATAGAATGTCACGTCGGGGTAATTCGCAGGCACGCGGAGTGATAGTGCTTTGACGGGTCGCACTGTCGAAAGTAGCACGGCAATATATGAACCGTAGCTACTCCCCACCACAATAATCTCAGATTCTTCTGGCATGTGCGCATGTAAATAATCATACGCAGCCACGGCATCTGCTAATGAATTTTCCGTAGTTATGCTGCGAATGTCACCGTCACTACCTTCGTGACCACGAAAAGCAACCGCCGCACAATAGTATCCCCTGCTAGAAAATTGCTCAGCTGCTAGTTCATT
This sequence comes from uncultured Candidatus Saccharibacteria bacterium, assembly GCA_964477925.1. GTDB lineage: Bacteria > Patescibacteriota > Saccharimonadia > Saccharimonadales > UBA4665 > JAGXIT01. The sequence continues at coordinate 29,339 of CAYZFT010000003.1, read as the reverse complement.
TGGGCGACGACCGTTGCAGCCATGAAGCAGCAGTATCGCTTGCCCGCACGGCTTCTCGACCGAAGCGTACAGCTTAACAAGGACTTTTTGTCCATCGACCGTAAGTATCGTATCTTTCATTTTTTGTGTTTGCGGTCTGAGAGCGCTGTCAGGGTCAGGGTGGTGCGGGCGCGGGCGTAGGCGCAGTGTTCGCACTCGCCGCCCATAATGCTATCGCCCACCGCAGGCATTTCGCCCTCCATGCAAGCTTTCATGTCTTGAAGCGTTTGGTCGACCCAACTGGCATTGCCCGTGTATGGCAGCAGCAGCGTTGTGAAGTCGAGATGGTCATCAAAGCCGCCAACATCCATCCGAGCATTGGTATAGACAAAATATCCCGTATCACTGACGCTAAAGCCGTTGGCGCGCAGGAGCCACTGATAGATTTCCATCTGGCGCTTGTAGCTAATCTGCCAGCCGCTGTCGATGCTAACAGGCTTGTCCTTGCTCGTCGCCTTGTAGTCGACGACGATTAATTCTTCGGCTTCGTTGACCCACACATCATCAACCGCACCAAAAACATGGAGGTTCGTGGCCTCATGCAGTGTCTTAACGCCAGTAAAATTGTGTCGCCATTCATCGATTTGCTCGTGCTGGAATGGTACGGCTTTGACCTTGTTTTTTAGCATGATGGGGTGCGGCGTTTTGGCGGCGCGGTGGCCATCGAACTCTTTTTTAAACAACTCATCGATGGTTTTGTTGATGTTAAACGGCGGGCTTGATGGTCGCGTGATTTTTAACCGCACATCCAACCAAAAACAGCGCGGGCACTGCTTGAAAAGCTCAATCTTTGAACGGCTAACCTTAAACGGTGCCGTTTGACCAGGTTTGTACGGCTGGCTCCGCTCCCTCATGTAACTCATAGTGGTAGTATACAGTTTTTAGAGATAAGAGTTAAGAGATAAGAGATATGATGTGTGAGTTAAGAGCTTGGGGTTTTTTGTTTCAGAATTGTGAGGGTTTCGATGTGTGGGGTGCGTGGGAAGAAATTGTAAATGTTTACGTCGACGATGTCATAGCCCTCGCCTAAACGCGCAAGGTCACGTGCCAGCGTCGCTGGGTCGCAGCTGAGATAGACAATTTGTGGTGGTTTTGCCTCTAGGCACCGTGCGATAATCTTGGGGTTCAAGCCCGCGCGAGGTGGGTCGAAAACTACTGTAACATCTGAGGTAATATAATCGAGTGCTCGTTCGGATGACGACTCAACAATCTCAGCATCGAAGTCTTGTGCGTTTCGTTTTGCCATAGCTGCGCTCGCCGAGTCTAGCTCGACCAATGTGGCATGACCGTTCGCAACGCTCAAACCAATGCTGCCAACACCGGCATACATATCGGTGACTGGCCTCTTGACGTACTGCTGAATCTTTTCGAGCACGGTCTGATACACTGGGACATTTACCTGGAAAAAACTGTGTACATCGTAGCTAAACTCATGGCCCATTAGCGCATCGGTCAGCACATTTTCGCCCACTTCTTGCACCAGCTTAGCGCCGCGCCGCGTACGGTTCCGGGGGTTATGATAGTAGACACGCAAACCTTTGAGTGACGGCGTCAGCTCGAGTTTCTTGAACCGTGGGTGGTTGATGTACAGCGCGGCTACGACATCTCCGCCCTGGTTTGCCCGCAAAATGAGCGCTCGCACGTCTTCCTTGGTTACGCCTAAATCATGCAGTAAATCGATAAGCTCTCGCGCTGCCGTGTTAATAATTGGAAGTGCCAGAGTACTTCCGTTAACCGGAATCACATCATGACTTCCTCGCTCGTTAAGCGCAAGTGTCAGCTCACCGTCTTGCTCGGCAAACACATATTCCATTTTGTTGCGGTAGCCGTAGCCGTCACCCTCAGCGGCAATCACATTCGCAGGGAAAGCCTCGGTTTCGATATGCTCGCGGCCGAATTGTTCGCGCACAATTTCTAGCTTGGCTTGGTTCTCGACTGCCATTGTCATGATTTGCCATGGACTGTGGGCCAAGTAGCTCGCATCTCGTGGTTTGATGCGGTCTTTAGAAGGTTCTAACACATTTACGGCAACACCTTCGGCGAATGATTTTTTTTCGCGCACGATATCAACCTCGACCAACTCACCCGGCAAAACACCCCACACAAAAACTTTGCGACCATCGGGGAGCTCGCCCATGCCCTGCCCACCGGCAACCAACTTCGTAATGCGTACGCTTGGCATTATCGGGCGTCCTGTGCAAGACGTTTCTCGAGTACCGCGCGCAGAGCTGCGACCGTATCGCTCAGCGACTCAGGATTATGCGACGCCAACCCTTCGCGACTACTAAAACCCCATGACACCGCAGCGACCGGCATGCCAATTTTGTGTGCCGACTTTATGTCAATGATTTCATCGCCGACACACAGCGTGTCACGCGCTTCAAGACCTTCGCGCGACAGAAGCTCGCGCATCTTGCGTACCTTGCTGAGCGGGTTAGCCTCCCCGTAAATACGAGTAAAATAGCTGTCAAGCCCGTGCCCATTTAAGTACTTTTCGATGTTCGCCGTGCGGTTCGTGCTGAGTACAAAAAGTGGCATCCTGTCGTGCAGCATTGCAATTAGCTCGGTCATACCAGGGTGTACCCGAACGCTTTGCATATGCCCATGAAACAAATGACGACCACGCACCATAATAGTCGGCACTTTCCAAAGTGGTACCTTCATGGCACGAGCGACTTGCCACATGCTGAGGTTCTCGAGCTTTTCGACTTCGACTTCGCTCATCGGCCTTTTGACACCCTTAATCTGCTCAAGCACGCGTATCACCGCTGCTAAGCTATCAACAATCGTCCCGTCAAAATCAAAAATCACCGCTTTCATACAGAGTATTGTACCACGTTAGGGGCTGAACTTGCGCCCTTTACGTGTTAGCCTGCTCTGCCGTTTTCGAGCTTGTGGATTTGCTCGTGGTCAAGCCCAAAATAGTGCGCTACCTCATGCCAGAGTGTGTGATGGATGTTAGCGTAGAGTGACTTTTCGTCACTGCTCTCAGCCAAAAGTGGCTGTTTGAACAGTGTAATGACATCGGGCGGCAGGTCGTTGACCCTACCTTGTCGTTGCGGTAAGGGCACACCCGTATACAGTCCCAGCAGCGTCTGGTTGCAGCGCAACTGTAGTTCTTCGCGCTGCACTTCACTCGGCCAGTCCTCAACAACAATGGCAACATTTTTCACCGCATCACGGTGCATCTGCGGCAAACTCTCAAACGCTCGGTCTATTAGCTCATGCCACTGCTCCTCAGATATTTCCATCATGTCACCCCTATTGGTTCGGCTTGGGTAATTTGTTTTGCCAGTTTTTTGTCAAAAGTGTAAAGCGGTAGTGCATCATTCAACTCGGCATACATCGCTAAGCAGCAATCTTCAAAGCTAAGTGCGGGGTGCGTTGCGAAAACTTCAAAGGCCCTTTCAAACAAAACCCGATTACAATTGATAACGGGTAGATTAATAAAACCAGTGACTAACACTATGGCATCGTCTCGTTCGAGCTGATAGTACCTGGTAAGGACGTGTACGGCCTCGACGATAGCCACGTCTGCAACCGCCAGCTGAACCTTACTAGCGACCAGCAACCTGCCAACCATATCAGCCTGGGTTGCATCATCTCTGACTAGAAATCGCAACACGGCGCTGGTGTCGAGCGAACCTCTCACTTGCCTTCCCTCATACGCTCAACGATTTGTTTTGCGCGGTCTGATTCATAAAATTCATGAATCTTGTCGTCTCGGATTGGCTGGATGCCTTTTGGTATTTTTTTGGCGATTTTATTGGCAAGCTTAGTAAACTCAGTGATAGTCATTGGTTTTTGCAGGTGTATTTGCCCAGTTTCAGGGTTGTAGCTAACATGTAGTTTGTCTGCCCCCTTAAGTCGAAGCGCCCGCCTGGCCTCTACCGGTAGCGTTATTTGCCCTTGCGATGTAATAGTAACTGTAGTCATACATTAATTTTAGCAATAATGTAATGGAAAGTAAACAAAAGTAATCGATGTCGCCCTAGGCCCTAGCGTTCATTATTTTTCCAATCTGAGTCGACAAACAAGCCAATCGCGGGGGAGAATGCTGAGGAACCAGCCGGCGCGGGGACCGCTTGTTTTGCCGATGAGTAAGCGATAGAGCGCGCTAAAGATTTCTTTGGGCTGCATGCCTAGCTCGTCTTTGAGCGAATATAACGCGAGATGGTAGTGCTGACCATCGGCGTCAATTGGAGCATCGGCAACTTTTTGTGCTAGTTGTGTAAAAAGTGCTACTTCACGCTCACTAAAATCATCTTGCGCAAACGATTCGGCTAGTTCGAATTTCATTTCTTCTGGTGCCCAGCGCTCGAGCCATGTGTCGATGAATGCTAGCTCACGGCGGATTGTATCTGCCTGAGCGCCGGCCGTGTTGGCGTGCTCAGAACGCTCGATTGTACGCAGTGTAAGCTCGGGGTCTTTGAGCGAGGCCTGATAGGTATTGACGAGGTGAGAAAATGGGACATTAGATACTGTCGGGGCGTCGACACCGTGCAAGCACAGGTCAATCAGCTGCTGATTGTCCGAGGTCTTATCGGGCTTCGCAAGCAGTGCCGCAAAATCGTCGAAGAGCCTAAGCAGTGTTTCGCCCTCACCAAAAAAGAGCTGCTTGTCGGGGCTTGAACGCAGCAGGAAAAACCAGACAATCTCGGGCGGCAAAATGGTCAAAAGCTCTTTGGCGGTAATGACGTTGCCGGCACTTTTACTCATTTTCTTCGTCTCGCCAACACGGTTGATAAAGTGGTATGGCACGGGCAACGGTGGCTCAGCACCAAAGACTTCTCGCACTATCCGAGCACCCGTATCGTATGAGCCGCCCTTGGTGGCGTGGTCGCGGCCAAATGGCTCCGCCTGCACCCCCATCAGTGCCCAACGAGCCGGCCAATCAACGCGCCAACTGAGCTTGACGTGACCATGGGCATAGCTCGCGGTCGCATCCGCACCAGTACTGCCTTCATACGTCACAGTTTTAGCTGTTGTGTCGAGACTGCGAAATAGCCTGTTTTTGATACGGCCGTCTTCAACCACCTGTATTGGTGTCCACTGCTCATCGAGCTCCCTGCCCGAAACATCGCGGAGTATGCGCTTGATGTCATCAACACGCTCAAGCGCCTGCTCTATAGCGGGCACAAAAAAGCCCGTGCGGTAGCGCTCGTGCGAACGAACTATCTCAATATTGAGGTGCATTTTGTCGATAGCCTCAATAAGATCACTCAAAAAATAATCGGCATAGCTGCGCTCGCTGCCATCAGGTGCGGGCACGTCACAAAGTGGGCGGCCAAGGTACCGCTCCCAACTGGCGTCAACATTTGCTGGAACCTTACGAAAGACATCAAGGTCATCAACAATGTGCAGATGCTGCGCCGCACGACCACGACGGCGTACCTCAGCAGCGATAACCTCGGCGGTCAGCACCTCGCGGAGCGTACCAAGGTGGTAGGTGCCACTCGGCGACACGCCCGAAGACACGACAATATCACCGTCGGGATGACGCGCAATCAACTCATCAACAATCATATTCAGCCACTGCATGCCTATAGTATACAGAGTTAAGAGTTAAGAGTTAAGAGTTAAGAGTTAAGAGTGGACTTTTGCGCTAGGTCTAACCTAGCGCACTGGCGACTAGCGGATAGCGTAGACAACTTTGACCGTGTAGGTTAGCTCGTTTTGACCTGGCTGGACGGCAAGTGAGGTTGGTTGCACATCACCACTAAGCCCGCTTCCCTGCGCAAGATACATACCACCAAATTGGTCATCATCGGCAATCGATATAACTTTGCCTACCTTAAAACCAAGATCAGTAGCCATCTGATCTGCTTTTGCGCGTGCTTCTTTGGTTGCCTCGGTGCGACCCTGCTGCTCGAGTTTTTTCCGCAGCGCATCACTGAAGGTTGCTTGCGGCGAGACTTGGCCTGTCGGCTCGGTCGTCACCAAATAATCTTGTACTTTTTGAGCAAGCTCGCGGTTGGCGACAGTCGCAGTTACAGTCAATGTATAGATATGCTGACCAAGCGCACTATCATAGTAATAGTATCCGCCCCAACCACCCGTGTTAGTTTTGATATCTTTGTCGGCGACACCAATTTTCTTGAGCTCTGCAACCACAGCTGCACTTTTGTCGGTAGTTTGTTTCATTGTAGCGGTTTTGTCGTTACCTTTGAACTCCCATGAAGGGTTAAACGTGTACTCATCGGGCGTAGCCTTGACTGTGCTTGTGCCACTCACGGTAACTCTACGCGAATTGGCTGTCGAGCCCTGCCATGGTCGCCACAGGCCTATCAACAGGACGATGACTGCCCCAAGCAATGCCACGAGCCACCACACATTAAAACTGACCGTTACTTTACTATGCGAGGTCGTCGCGCCGGGTGCTGCAGGCGCGTTTGTATAGGCCTCTGCCACACTGACTGGTTCACTATTATTTTGTGCGTGTTCATCCATCGTAGTCCCCCTTCACTTATTGCTCATATTGTCCCGCTTATACATACAAAAGTAAACAGGTTTAGGAGTAACCATAGACAGTTTGGGATAAAAAAGTTTCTTCCTGCCACTTTTACCCCAATCTAGAAAAACGCATAGATTCCAGCCTTCGCTGAGATGACAACAGGGTACGACGAGCTTAGATGCCCCAACCTGAGTGCCGTTACACAGAGGAGTCTAACACTAAGAAACTACGCTTACTTACCGCGGAGGTTGCACTGCTAGGGGATACTCTAGTGAATCGATTTGACGGTGTAACTTCGCGTTTCGGTCGGCGTAACTATCTCGACTGTATCGCCTTCTTTTTTGCCCATAAGCGCCTTGCCCATGGGGGATTCGTCACTAATCTTTTGTGCAATCGGGTCGGCCTCGATGGTACCGACGACCTGCAGGACGAGCTCTTTGCCCTTTTCGCCGTGCAACGTAACTGTTGAGCCAAGCCCGACATGGTTACTCCGCGTGTTTGCTTTGATTAACTCAACATTGGTGAGAATGTATTCAACCTCATCGAGACGAGCATCGTTGCGCTCTTGCTCCTGGCGAGCAGATTGGTACTCGGCGTTCTCTGCCAAATCACCCATTTCACGGGCTACCTTGATAGCTTCGGCTGTTTCGGCACGTTTAACAAGCAAGATTGCTTTTTCGGCCTCGAGCTCTGCGACGCCTTCTTTGGTAAGATGAAATACTTTTTTCATATGGTTTTCTCCTGCTAGTGACTAATAAAGAGGGTGCTTGCTGCTACTGTCAGCCGTTACCCTCTCGTCGGGTTGTATAGTACGCGACTTTGGCTACGCCGTCAACCTGTTTTTAAGGGTTTTAACATCGAGCATTTCTGCCGCCTCTGAAGTACGCTGTTTGTACTCAAATACGCCTGCCGCAACTGTTTTAGCGCTTACAACGACGCGGTGCGGTAAACCTATAAGGTCAGCGTCGGCAAACTTCTCACCGGGGCGCTTGTCGGTGTCGTCATAATACACGCTCACCCCTGCCGATTCAAGCTCAGCGTACAGTGAATCGGCCGCCGCCACGACCGCGTCATCCTCGCCGAGCCGCGCAAGATAGACTTTGTATGGAGCGATGCTCTCGGGCCAAACCAGACCTTTTTCGTCTGATAACAACTCTGCAACTGTCCCCATTACACGGCTAATCCCAATGCCATAGCACCCCATGATTGTTGTTGTCCGCTCTTCACTACCTGGTTCTGCAACGCCTACGTCAAATGGTGCCGAAAACTTTGTTCCAAGGCTAAAAATATTGCCCGTCTCTATGCCTTTTAACTCTTCGAGTTCACTACGATTGAGCCCAAGTTCTTCGAGTACTTCATCTGTGAGCACTTCTTTATTGATTGCGATGCGTTTTTCGCGGTGTAGATAGATTGTATCCTCACCCGCATCTGATAATGTCTGGAATTCGTGGCTGTATTTGCTAAAGCTCCCACCGCTCGCAAACGTCACGAACGTCGTCTCGCCGATACCAACGCGGTCAAAAATGGTCAGGTACGCCTGTTTCACACGCTCATAAAACTCATCGTGCTGCTTTTGGTTTAGTGCATACGAATACATGTCTTTCATGAGGAATTCACGGCCACGCATTATGCCACTCTTGCTCCTTAGCTCGTTTCTAAATTTGGTCTGTATCTGATACGGCGCAAAAGGCAAATCTTTGTAGCTCGTGAGATATTCTCTGGCTATGGGCGAGAGGTTTTCCTCATGCGAAAAACCGAGACCAAGCTCTGTCCCATTTGCGAGCTTCGTCTTGAACCAGTTGTCGACAACCTTGTCATCCCATCGGTTAGTGAGCTCATAGCGCTCTTTAAGCTGGAGAGCGGGCATGAGGATTTCTTGACCGCCAATGTTATTCATTTCCTCACGAACGATAGCAGCGACATTATTGAGCACACGAAGACCAAGCGGCAGAAAGGTGTATACACCGGCCATTTCTTTGTAAATGAAACCAGCGCGTATGAGTAGCTGGGCATTCTTGGCCACCTCGTCAGCGGGGGCGGTTTTGGATGTCTTGGTGAAAAGTTGTGATGCGCGCATATCGGGCTCCCTGTTATTACAGAGCTTAGTATACAGGGTTGCAGTAAATCGCGGTATAAGACAATTTCATCTTGAACAGAACCTATCTCACGAAAATGTACAAAAAGCTAAAGGCGAGCAGATTTTTCAGGGCATGCATGATCATAGTCGGTATGATACTGCCCGTGCGCTCACGCACATAGCACATGACCATAGAGAGTATGAATGTGTCGATGGCCGCCACCCACAGTAACGGCGCATCGTTACCGAACTGCAAATGACCGACGGCAAACACAGCGCTTGTTATAATCGCCGTCACCCAAAAATTGAAGCGCGTTCGCAAGCCTCCAAAAACGAACCCGCGAAACACCAATTCCTCGACTATTGGCGGCAACACCACAAGCGCCAAGAACACCGCCGCCAGTTGCAGGGGGCCTTCGGGGTTGTCAAACCCAAGATTTTGCCTTTGCTCGAGGTTGAGCGTTGGTACTAGCGCGTTCACAATCGATACGATGACTACATAGCTTAGTAGGTACGCAAGTATGCCGATAACCGCAGTCCAGACATACTGCCAACGAACAGGCGTCACGCCGAGCTGACGAAAGGTGCCGCCCCGCCGCTTTACGTACGCGAGAACCGCTACGACTGTTAACACGGCCGCTATGACCGACGTAATGAGAGCGCCACTAATCGTTTGTCGCCAATTACCAATTGCACGTTCGTCAAAACCCAAAAGTACTAGGAAGCTGGTCGTAATGAGGCCCGCAGCAATCGAGCCCCCAACGAACGCCACTAACAAGCCGTACAACAGGCCCGCAACAGGCCCCCACACGGCCTTTGCCCCTGGCCGATGCAGTGGTGCGACCGGCTCAACAGGCACAGGCTGTTTTTTTTCGCTACTGTGTGCAATAGTATCAGTCATTTACCATAGCTCCACACCGCCAGATATTGTTTACAAAAAGCGCTTAACATCGACAATCGTGATTACGATGATAAGCCCGATAAGTACAAAGAAGCCAATGCTATACACTAGCTCTTCGACTTTTTGCGTCAACGGCTTGCGCAGTAAGCGCGCAATGGCCATAACATAGAGTCTCCCACCGTCGAGTGCCGGGATTGGCAACACGTTCATAATCGCGAGCGTTAGAGATATTATTGCGATGATAGTCAAAATGTAGACGATGCCAAGCGCACTACCACCCTTGAGTACCATAAATATGCCGAGCGGGCCCGAGACTTGGCTACTTGCCTCTGTCTGGGCATTGTGGCGAGCGGTCGAATTGCCCGTTAAGGCACCCGCGAAAATGCCGGCCAGACCCTGCAGGGCATGGCCGAGACCTTGGAACGTGAGCTGTGTAAATTGAGCAGTCAGCCCAACTGCCACGATAGGCGCTGACCATGTCGAACGTTGAATGGTTTGCTCGGTTGGCGACACTCCCAAAAAGCCTTTGGGGCTATTGGTTTTTTGACTTTTAGCAACGGCTGCTTCACTCAGTAAGGTTGTCTTGGCGGTGCCCACCGCCCCATTGCGCTGGTACGCGATGATGACGTCTTGACCGGCGAGACTTTTTGTAATGGTGGACAGGTTGGCACCCGGCACGCTAATTGGCTTCTGGTTTTCACCTGTAATTGTCAGTAGTTTATCGCCTGTCGTCAGGCGTGCTTCGGCAGCGGGCGAATGAGGCTCAACATACGATACGAACACGTTCTGGCTAACAATTTTTGTGTCACTTGGCACGGTAAACTGATTATCAATAATCTTGGGCAAGCCGACCCATGCGAGCACCATGAACATCACCAGTGCTGTAACGAGGTTAACAGCGACACCGGCAAGCATGATTTTAGTCTTGACCCACGTTGTCGCAGCGCCGAAGCTATGCGGCCGCTTGTCAGAGTCGTATTCGCCTTTGAGTTTTACGAAACCACCAAGTGGAAGTAGGTTGATGGTAAAATCCCAGCCTTTTTTGGTCTTGCGACGCCACAACGTTGGCGGGAAAAATATGCCAAATTCTTCTACGCCCACACCATTACGGCGCGCAACCCAAAAGTGACCAAGCTCGTGCAGCACGACCAAGCCGATGAATAAGACTAAGCCCAAAATTAGTAAAGCCATTTACCCCCCAAATCTTCGTTGACGTTTACTATATTCTAACAGACATTCATCAAGCGCGGCGACAGTAAAATCAGGCCAAGGTTCAGGGCGAAACATAAGCTCACTGTAAGCCGCTCGCCATAGCATGAAATTGCTCAGGCGTTGTTCCCCACTTGTACGTATAATTAGGTCGATTGGAGGCAAATCTGGGTAGTCGATATATGTCCCAATTAATTTTTCGTCAATTTCTTCGGATTGTATACCGGCAGCTACAATTCGCTGAACGGCCTCTGCAATCTCGCGGTGCCCACCGTGGTTAAGACATAGCGCCAAGGTTCCATCGGTGTTGTCTTTGGTCAGGTTTTCGGCCGCTTCGATATCTTTTATGAGCTGCGGAGCCATACCTTTTCGGCTCCCCATCCACAATACGCGCACGCCTTTTTTATGCATTTCTTTGATCTCATTTTTGACAACCCATTTGAGCAAGTTCATAAGATAATCGACTTCTTCCTGGCTGCGTTCCCAGTTTTCTGTAGAGAACACAAAAGCCGATACATACTTAACGTCTCGCTCGTGTGCAGCTTCGAGAATCATTTTGAGGTTCTCGTAGCCTTTTTTGTGGCCTTCTAAGGTTGGTAGCCCCCGTGCACGCGCCCAGCGACGGTTACCGTCGAGTATAAGACCTACGTGCTGCGGAACGATTATTTTCGACATGCTACAGTGATTAGACTTTCATAATTTCGGCTTCTTTAGCCTTGGTTGCGGATTCTATATCGGCCTTAGCCTTGCCCATCGCATCTTCGACAAGGCTACTCAGCCGCTTGGCGTCATCTTCGCCAATGGTCTTGTCTTTTTTGGCTTCGTCAAAGGCGTTCATCGCTTCATGACGAATATTGCGCATGGCAATCATGGCGTCTTCTTGACGGCCGCCGAGCTGCTTGACGATTTCGCGGCGACGCTCCTCGGTGAGTGGTGGAACGTTGATGCGAACTACGCGGCCGTCATCGCTCGGGTTTAGTCCCAGACTTGGGTTGTCGCGAATCGCACTGGCGATAGCCTGGATGCTGCTTGGGTCGAATGGTGTAATCTGCAAAAGCTGCGCCTCAGGAGCGGTCACGTTGGCAACGTGCATAAGTGGCATTGGTGCACCGTAGACTTCGACCGTAACGTTATCGAGCATGGCGGCACTTGCTCGCCCGGTGCGTAATGTTTTGAGCTGTTCATGGTAGTGCTCAACTGCTGCCGCAAACTTCTGTTTCGCACTGTCAACAACTTGCTGTGGGTTCATTATATAGCTACTCCTCTTATTGAAATGCTCCCACTAGTATACAAGAAAACGACAGTGCTGCCACTGCCGTTTTCAGAATCGTAGCTATGACAAGCTAGACGACTTCGCCGAGGGCGATGCGGTTAAAACGACGTACCACGATGTTTTCACCGAGGCGCGCATTGTGTGCCTTCACGTAGTCACCGACAGTTTGGTCGGGATTTTTGATGAACGGCTGGTCCATTAGGCATAGCTCGGCAAAGTATTTGCTCAGCTGGCCTTCGACAATCTTGTCTTTCATGTCGTCGGGCTTGCCGGCAAGGCTGTCACTCGCGAGCAGCTCTTGCTTTTTGGCTTCGCGGGCTTCGGCCGAGATTTCATCGCTGCTGACGTACTGCGGGTTGCTGGCTGCAATGTGCATGGCGACGTCTTTGACGAGTTCGGTGAAAATCTCGTTACGAGCCACAAAGTCGGTCTCGCAATTGACTTCGACAATAACACCGATACGGCCGTCGTGATTGTATGACCCGACGAGGCCCTGACGAGCTTCGCGCTCGCCACGCTTCTCGGCCTTGGTCATGCCCTTTTTGCGCATTTCTTTGAGCGCGGTGTCAAAGTCGCCGTTTGAGGCATCGAGTGCCTGCTTGGCATCGGTCATGCCTACACCAGTTAGCTCGCGTAGTCGCTTAATATCTTCGATTGAAATAGCCATGAGTCGTTCCTCCATTGTCATTATTATCGGGTATAGGGGTTAGGGTGTAGGGTGTAGGGTGTAGGGTGTAGTTGCTTCAGACGAAGCCCTATCCCCTACGGCCTATTCTGCCTATTCAGCATCTTTGTCGGCTGGTTTGGCGCTTTTGGCTTTGCCTGCTGCGACTGCTTCGGCGAAGTAATCGGCCATAAGCTGCAATGCCTTGATAGCATCGTCGTTGCATGGGATGGGGTACTTAACGGTTGTTGGGTTTGAATTGGTGTCACAAATACCGACAACAGGCAGCTTAAGCTTGGTCGCTTCGCGGACGGCATTGACGTCACTGACGATGTCAAAAACTACCACGACGCCTGGGCGGGCGTGCAACTCTTTAATGCCACCGTAGAGCACGTTGAGGTGCTCGATTTCTTCTTGGAAACGCTGGATCTCGAGCTTGTTGTATTTGTTGGCCAGCTCGCCATTTGCCATCTTGGTCTCAAGGTCTACTAGGTGCTTGATTTGGGCGCCAACCGTGTTCCAGTTGGTAAGCATACCGCCAAGCCAACGCTCGGTGACATAAGGCATGCCAGTGTCCTCGGCGAGTTTTTTGACGATGTCTTGTGCTTGGCTTTTGGTGCCGACAAAGAGCACTTGTTTGCCCTTGCTCACAACACTTTCGACAAAGTCGAGAGCGTCTTCGAGCTTAGCGGCTGTTTTTGTCAAGTCGATAATGTGGCTACCACCGCGCTTGCTGTGGATGTATGGCGCCATTTTGGGGTGCCAGCGCTCGGTTTTGTGGCCGAAGTGGGCGCCTGCTTCTAATAGTTTTTTGAGGTCGATGTCTGCCATCGTCAAGTCCTTTCTTTGAAAGAAAGCTCGGGTATGGGGGCTGGGGTTTTGGGTGTAGTTTCCTATGCCCTAGACCCTACGGCCTAAACCCTAGAGCAATCCTTTCACACCGGTCGGGCGACCCGCATGGACCTACATGGTCACACGCTGGGAGGATTCTACCCGCACCTGCTTAATTTGTTACCCTCTGAGTCTATCATATCTGTGGCAAAGGTTCAAGCTCGCCAGCGTAAGCAAAAGCCACGGCACCAGCAAATGCTACAATTGCCATCTCATCCGAGTATAAGTTGGCAGGAGAGACGTGTATTGTGTCACCAGCATGCATTTGGCGCGCTCGCCCGCTTGTAGCAAGCATGCTAGTACCAAAAAGGTGAACATTGAATCCCAAGTTAGCTGTCGCGCTGTCAACATCTACATTCACTTCCTGGCGAGTAACCCTGTCGTCTTTGTACAACTTAATCGCTTTAGCAACTCGCTGCATCCGTGGCGTCACGATTGTCCATAGGCGCTCATCGGTCACGTCGGGCCAGCGCAATTCTGCATGGAGCGATGCCCTACTTGGATCACACGTATACCTACCGCAAAACTCAGCAAAAATTTTCGGATTATCATCGCGGCTTGCGCTATTGACCAATGCATGAAGCACCTGAGAACTTGCTTGCATGGCGGCGCGCATGTTTGAAGGATTTCGTTTACGCATGATTGCTGCAAAATCGAACTGAACAGTTCGGGTAGTATTGCCGAGAAGTCTCAGGACGTTGAGACGAGTTCCTATTTCGAGTTCGTTTTCGAAATTTGGCGCATACACACGAACCTTACCCGACTGGTCACTATCAAATGTGGCCTGCAGAAGCTCTCTGCCCTTATAATCAGCTCCAAATCCTAATCTCAGCATGGGTACAGATTACATTGGTCAGTAACCTTGGTCAACAACAGTAAGTTTGACTTTTGGCTAACAGAGGTGGTAGAATGGTACTTAACTGCTTGGGATATGCTGACTGTGGTCGCTCACCGCTAACCAGCTGCCACGCATACAACTACAAACTACCGAGCACGAGGAATTAACACTAATGAAAAAAGATATTCACCCCAAGAATTATCGCCTGGTCGTTTTCCAGGACCTCAACAACAGCCAGACCTACCTGACAAAGTCGACCGTCGCAACCGAAGACAAGATTACGCTCGACGGCACTGAGTACCCACTCGTCAAGGTGCACATTACCGGCTCATCGCACCCCTTCTACACCGGTGAAGAGCGCGTCCTTGACATCGAAGGCCGCGTTGACAAGTTTAAGGCCCGCGCCGCAGCCGCCGAAAAGGCCAAAGCCTCACGCATGGCAGCCGCCAAAAAAGTTGCAGCCCGCGCTGCAGCCAAGACAGAAGAAGCCGAGAGCGACAAATAGGCCGTAGGGCTGAGGGTGTAGGGTTTCGTTTTGACGCTACAAAGCTATAAAGAGCTCCGTGTTTGGCAAGCAAGCCGTGAACTAGTGAAAGATATCTATTTGCTGTGTACCTGGTTGCCAAAAAGTGAACAGTATGGTCTCTCATCGCAAATGCAGCGCGCGGCCGTTTCTATACCGTCGAACATTGCAGAGGGCTATCGTCGTAATAACAAGGGTGAATACATTCAGTTTCTTGGTATAAGTGCTGGCTCGGCCGCCGAGCTCGAAACTCAGATTATCCTCTGTAGCGATTTGTATGGTAGTGATGTGGCAAGCCTTCTTGAACAAATTGAGTATATCCAAAAAATGCTAACTTCTTTAATAAATAAGCTGAAAGCTAGACCCTAAGCCCAAAACCCTATACCCTATATACATATGGAAGAGAAAGAAAAGCAACTGCGCACCGAGCTCACCGACTTGCAAACCAAGTTAGCAGAGCCAGATGTCTACAGTGACCCCATCTACCCCAAACTCGCCAAGCGCCAGGCAAAACTCGAGACTATCATTGGGCTTTTTGACCAAAAACATTTCATCGAGCAACAGATTACGGAAGCCGAATTACTTACGTCAGATTCAGACCCTGAGATAGCCGAGATGGCTCGCATTGAGTTGGTGCAGCTGGGCGAAGCACTAAGCCCTATACCCGACGCCCTATCCGAAATCCTCACGCCAAAAGACCCAAATGATGAAAAAGACGTCATTATCGAAATTCGCGCGGGCGCCGGTGGCGACGAGGCATCACTTTTTGCAGCCGAACTGTACCGCATGTACATACGCTGGAGTGAGATTAAAGGTTACAAAACTGAGCTTGTCAGCGAGAGCCCCAGTGATGTTGGCGGTTTTAAAGAAATAATTTTTGCCATGCGCGGTGATGATATGTACAAACAGCTCAAATTCGAGGCTGGCGTACACCGCGTACAGCGCGTGCCCTCGACAGAAAGTCAGGGGCGCATCCACACCTCAACTGTTACCGTTGCAGTGCTGCCCGAAGCCGAGGAGACCGACGTCGAGATTAATCCAAACGACTTACGCATCGATGTGTTCCGCAGCGGCGGGCATGGCGGACAAAGTGTCAACACAACCGACTCGGCCGTTCGCATCACTCACATCCCCACTGGCATGGTCGTCATCAACCAAGACGAAAAATCTCAGATTAAAAATAAAGCCAAAGCACTGAGTGTGTTACGGTCGCGTTTGTTACAAATTAAAATCGACGAAGAACAAAAGCAGCTCAGCGATGACCGCAAAAAGCTCATCGGCAGCGGTGACCGCAGCGAAAAAATCCGCACCTATAACTTCCCGCAAGACCGCATCACCGACCATCGCATCGGCTACTCACGCTCGAACATCCCCGCCGCACTCGCCGGCGACATCGACGACCTCATCGAAAAACTCGCCGACTACGAACGCCAACTCATCAACAAAAATCTTTAACATTACCGCACCCACTGGAAGTTATACGGATAAACATAACCAACTTAACTCAATAATCTCGTCTCTCGGTTTTAGTCGACATAAGACACTAAAAAAACACTTTATTCATTCTCTGCTTGTAGCGCTTTAATCAATGAAGCTCTGAGTAAGCCCTCACCAAAATCACGATTAGTTTGTGATGAAGCGCCGCGAAGTTGTCGACCTATAGTTTCCTCATATGTTCCAACTATGTGCATCATTGCATCAACTACGAATTCTGGTAAATCTATTTCTGATGGAGTGATTTTTGCGCCATCTCCATTTTTAGCATCAAATGCCGCCGCAAATAAACGGTTTGTTCAGGCGTCAGGCAAAGCACCAGCTTAACCGACTCACCGCCAGCCTCACGACCAGTATTAATCATGCCTGCAATTTTACCGCCCCCCCTCGTGATTTGTCAAGTGTTTTTACATGTTTTTGGCAGTTTGGCAAATTTTAAAGATACGACAATCAGTTGCTATACTACATCTATGCAATTTATTGAGAAAATCAACCCGAGCAAGCTTCGCGATACGAGCAATGCAACGTATCGAACACCAAGTGTATGGCCAAAGTATTAGTAACCGGTCGCGCCGGTTCGGGTAAAACAACCGTAACTGGTGAATTACTCAAGCGTGGATATAGAGCATTTGATACCGACAAAATTCCCTTGTTATCGTCATGGATTAACAAGACTACCGGCAAGGTTGTCACGCTCGAAGATTGCTCGATAGTCGATTCTAAACTATATGCGTGGCTGTGGGACCCTGCCATTCTTGAGAAATTTATACAAAACTACGAGGATATATTCATTTGTGGTGGTGCGGATAATGATTATGATTTTGATAGTATGTTTGATTACCATTTTGTGCTTGATGTATCACCGCAAATACAGGCAAAGCGAGTGGTGCATCGCACGAATAATGAATACGGGAAAGGTATGATTCCAATCGTTTTAGAGGATCAAAAAAAACACGTAGCTATAGCACATAAAAAACAATCCAATATAATAAACGCAGATAGAGCAGTAGAACAAGTTGTAGATGATATTTTGAGGCAAATCTCATGACAGTTGACTCGTGGATATCCACAGCACTCAAACTACTAAATAGCACAGGAATAGAAACGGCACGGCTTGATTGTTTGGTGCTGCTGAGCGATGAGTTGGGGTGCGACAAATCGTGGGTTTTGGCACACCCTGAGCATGTTTTACAGATTGAGCAGGTTAATAAGTTGAATACACTAATTGCTCGGAGGGGTTTGCACACTCCCCTTGCCTACATTCGTGGATACGCTGAATTTTACGGGCGAGAATTCAAGGTAAACGAACACGTGCTGGTGCCTCGGCCAGAAACCGAAAGCATGATTGAACTCTTGAAACGAGTCGCAAAGCGCGAGTCGCGAACGACAGTAATCGATGTTGGTACTGGCTCTGGTTGTTTAGCGATAACTGCAAAATTAGAGCTCCCAAATGTGGATGTTATCGCAATCGATATTGATGAGTCCTGCCTATTGGTTGCTCAAAAGAACACCGATAAACTCGGTGCTAAGATACGTTTTTTGCAAGGTGACCTTTTGGGGCCCATTCGAGACTCGAGACTCGAGACTCGAGACTCGATTGTCCTCGCAAACCTCCCGTACGTTCCGCTCGACTACCCCATCAACCAAGCCGCAACCCATGAGCCTAGCATTGCACTGTTTAGCGGGGTCGATGGGCTCGACCATTATCGTCAGCTTTTTAGCGGGGCAGATGCATTGCCAATCCCACCAGCTTACATCATCACCGAAGCGCTACTTGAACAGCACGGTGCACTTACACACATCGCACTGCAAAATCATTACGCACTTTTGCAGACCAATGGGCTTGCCCAGGTTTTTGGCACCAACACTCAGCACATCAATCTGTAGGAGCTGCGGCAAGTGTGGCGGTCAGTGTTTTTGTGTCGTTGCCGCGGACAATCGTAAGTTTGACCTTGTCACCCACTTTGTGATTGCCCAGTAATGAAACGAGGCTCTTTTTTTCATCGACCTTCACGCCGTCAACCTCAGTAATTACATCGCCGGCCTCGACGCCCGCATCGGCAGCAGGGCCGCCCGGTACTACGGTTTCGCTACCGCCGACTTGTTCTGGCTTGGGTACATATGCACCACGCGAGACAGAGAGGTTGTACTCTTTAGCCGTGTCATCAGTTAACATGACATAGACAACCCCTAGATACGGACGTTGCAATTTGCCTGTGTCTTCGACACTCGTAATGAGTCCGCGGACGTTGTTAATTGGTATAGCAAAACCGATACCCTGTGAGCCGCTCGCAATTGCTGTGTTGACGCCAATCACCTCACCCGCTAAGTTTACCAGTGGACCACCTGAATTGCCTTCGTTGATTGCCGCATCGGTTTGAAAGAGGTCATCCAAGGTTTCGGCCGAGCTAACCCCGTCGCCAGCCTGGATGCTCCTGCCATAACCCGACACGATACCGCTCGTTACGGTGTTTTGGAACTGCCCAAGTGCATTGCCGATGGCAACGACCGTGTCACCCACTTTCATCGCACTTGAATCACCCAACTTTGCCGGAGACAGTGTGCGACCCTTCAAGTCACCAATCTGCAAGAAAGCCACATCAAGGCTATCACGGCTACTCGTACGGCCAACTACCTGAACGTCATCAAAAACCGTACCATCACTCAAGGTCACACTGACCGAAGTCGTGCCCGACGGCACGACGTGGCGATTCGTCATTATGAGACCACCTTCTGTCAAAATAATGCCCGTACCGGCACTCTGCTGTGCCTGTCCGCCCGTGCCACCGCCAAACCAGTACGAATACGGGTTACTGACTGTCGCGTTTTGGCTCGTCACATTCACCGACACTACACTCGGCCCAACACTCTTTGCAATATCACTGATGACGTTCGCTTCGTTTTTCAAAATGGTTTTTTGCTGCACCAAACTGCCCGCGCCCAAACCGCTTTGGCTCGCCGCCCCAAGCGCGCCCCCCAAAAAACCGACCGCAAGAACGGCAAGCGTCACAAAGGCATAGGTGTAATATCGAGCCCGATTTTCACTTTGGCCCTTTGGCTTGGGCGTGTCTGTCGTATTTGCTGTCATAGTAAAACCTCCTTTTTATAACCTAGACGACGATGTTGTTACCGTGCAACCAGTGGAAATAGACGAGCGCAGACCAGATGATAAGCACAGTTGCGATGCCAATAAAGATAATCTGCCGCCGTACGAGCTTCGACAACCTGTCAAAATGATCAAGGTAATACAGCGTGCCGAGTACCATCGAGAGCGAGACGAGAATGAGTGTTGGTTGGGCGATAATCCAGTAAAAAATGAGCCAGTGACCAAGTATCCACACAAGTGCAGCGCCACAATACCCCCACAGATACGACAGTAACAGGGTGTGTGGCTCGTCAAAACTGTAAAAGAAATGGTAGGCAGCAAAAAAGCACGTAAACCCAGCACTGGCAACAAGCACTGCCAGTGGCGCCCGAGGCCACAGCGCAAACAATGCCATTAGACCAGCCACAAAACCAATCATTGCCTGGAGTGATACCCACAAAACACTCATGCGTGGTTTGATAAAGATGAGCCACACCGCCCAGACTGCCGCAAAACCGATGCGATACCAATCGTTTGGCGACACTACCATAAAACCGAGTGCCGATAACCCAACAATAACATCGATTGCGTTCGTACGAATATTAGCCACCCAGAAACGAGGGCGTACCGCAAACATGCGCCATTTGCTTATGAGTATGATGGTGATAGCCGGCCAAACAAATGATGCCTTGACCAAAGCGAGAACCAGAATTGGCAGGGCTAAGTTCAGCACAATATAAATAACGTACGAAAAGCCACGACTTGGTTTAATCTTCTGAAGAAACTCTCTCATTCGCCTACTAGTATAACAAATTGTGTACCGTCGGGCACTACCACACCAGCAGGAAGTTTATTGAGTGCTGTCGTACTATAGCGTTTTTCAAGATAATTACGCGTGTACGGCATCTTACCGCCTGTTAAGTCAACGACAGATGTGCGTCCACTCGGAACAGCCCCAACCAATGTACCGGTAACGTTGTAGCCATAATCTTTCAGCATTGTCTGTGCTGCGATTGTTTGTCTAGCCGTACTTGCCACCACAACCAATCGAGCATCTTCACGCGCCAAATACCCGTCGCGGAACTGCGTGCGAATAAATGCCTGAATGTCAGAATATGCGTCAAGACCGAGCTTCGGGCGTACCACAGAGGCCGTACCGACCATATCGGTAGTTACAAAATTGTGTGGTGCCGTCACAAGATCAAGTGACTGCACGCCACTATCGTTAACCTTTTTCATGATGTCATAAAGACGCAGTGCGGCCTTTGTGCTCAAATCTGAATAAATATTTTTGCCAAATGTGCTAGCAAGACCATCGAGCCGAGCGGGGTTGCTAAAGGTGCCCACCGAAAGCACTTTTTGCTTGAGAGCGACAAGCAGTTGGCGTTGTCGCTCTGAGCGATCAAAGTCCGATGTCGAGTGACGCGAACGTGCATACAGTAGTGCTTCTTTGCCACCCATCTTCTGTAACCCTGCTGGCACAAGCGTTGCATTGTTGTTGTTCTCCCACGCCATGCTAGCATCAATAAGTGGGCTCTTGACATCAACTGTGACACCGTTAACCACATCGACAGCTTGCTCAAATGCTGCGAAGTTCACCACTACATGATAATCAATGTTAGTTCCGAGCACTTGAGCTAACACCGTATCGACATTGTTCAGCCCGGCTTGGATTGCTGCCGGCTCAGCATTGTGCTGGTCAGCCTTGCCCAGATACTGGTACTTACCCGCACTGTATGCTGCGTTAATTTTCTGCGAGTTACCATAATAGTTTATCGGCATTTTTACCCACAAATCGCGTGGGATGCTAAGCAATGCAACAGTATTATTAACCGGGTCGACACTCGCAAGAATCATTGTATCGGTCAAGTCTCCTCCGTCGTGCCCCGGCCCACCGACACCGAGCAACAGAACATTCACGCGTCCGTCGCCTTCACCCTTAAGCAGCGTTGGCGCAACCTTTGCCCCCGATAGAGCCGCTACCGTCGTGGTACCACTCAGCACCTTACCAGCAGCGGTATAGCCACGCCAAGTCAGCGCGGTGCCCGTTAAAAATACGAGCGCCAGTACACACGTCACAGCACGCAGTGCCATACGACGGGTTTTTTTGCAGCGACCCGCTACAAGCCTTCTTGGTCTAGTTGGTAGCGTATATGCTGGTGCCGAGAACTGATCAGAGTCTTGTGCGACCATCGTCTCCAGGGCCTGCGATGTTGAGGACGCAGTTGGAGACTGTAGTAACGGTACGGTGACAGGTCGAAGTGGTTGTTGCTTTTTTACCTGCTGAGTTTGAACTGGCGAAGCAGACTTTTTTAGCTGCGTCAGCGCTAGGTCGGTTCTACGTGGGCTGTAGTTTGATTGCCGATTTATTAGCTGCACGCCAAGCCCATCGATGCTACTCCGCAGCGCTAATCTGTTTGATTTGTGTATTTTATATCTGTCTATTTTCATAGTCTCTAGGCAAATTATTATATCTTTTTAAAGATGCAGTTGCAAACAGCTTATCCACATATATACTCGACTTGACTTGCGCAAAATCGTGCCGTCATCAGAACCACCTAACCAGTGAGTGAGAAGACTGTTTCTCTAGAGAAGATGGAGCTGTAGCGTTTTAAGCTATTTTCGCGTATAGTGATAACATGGACGATTTCCGACCTACAGAGCCGGTGCAGCCTCCCGACATTCAGCCCGTGACGCAACCAAGCACTACGCAACCCGAAGAACCACGGGTCATTTCGACGTTAGCACAAAAGCCAGAAGTCCCAAACGGGGCTGACGCCCCTACCAAGCGTCGTGACATCAAAAATACCATCGCATCGATACTTATTTTACTCATGGCACCGATAATCGCACTCATGCTCACGCTTTTCGTTTTCCAATCATACCAAGTTGATGGTCCTAGCATGGAGACAACCCTCCAGAACAATGACCGCCTCATCGTCTGGAAGCTACCTCGCACTTGGGCACGAATCACAAACCACCAGTACGTGCCGAATCGTGGTGATATCATCATCTTTAGAGAGCCTGGTCTTGGCAACTATGAGGAAGAAGACGGCGGCAAACAGCTCGTCAAACGCGTCATCGGGCTGCCGGGCGATAAAGTAGTTGTGCAGGACGGTGTTATCACTATCTATAATACAGAGCACCCGAACGGTTTTCAGCCTGACGCAACCATGCAGTACGGCGCTAACGGCCATATTCCAGAGACAGACAACGATGGCACCTATGTCATTAGTGCCAATCAGCTTTTTGTCTGCGGCGATAACCGACCTAATTCGCTCGATAGCCGCATCTTTGGGCCAATCAACACCGACCAAGTCGTCGGCAAACTTGTTGCTCGCATACTCCCTCTCAGCAACGCCGAGATTTTTTAAAAGCATAGCAAGTTATCACCCTCGCCCAAAATAATTAAGCAGTCCTTGTGGCTCCCTGCGCTCTGGCGCCGTCCAGGACAGAACTGTTGTTGCCTGCTACACCTTCATCCGCAAATGAGTACGTCCATTCGAAGCAGATGGTTAATGGTCGCCTCCAGAGCCAATAACAGATGTGCCCTAGCAGCCGAGTGGCACTCTGGAGCCGTCCTGGCTGAGATGTTGTTGCTCGTTACAACTTTAGATTAGCGAAGTTTAATGTGTGACCGTTGTAACTAGCAACAACAGATCACCAAGATGGTGTAAGCGTGCCGAGTTTTTCTGGTTCTCTTTTGATGGTACAAAAGAGAATCCGCCCGTGGTGCGGGAACCACAAAAAAGCAAAGCTTTTGTTTCTCGGATACCTAGACCCCATCCCCATTCTGGGCGAAAACAAGCTTTCATGGGAATGACGGAAGTAAGGGTTGCGGCTAGTGGCATTCAGAAGCATCTCGGCTTGTAGTGTTGTCTTGTTTGACAACTCCCGTTAGGCGATGCGACTTGTTCGAGGAAGCGCATAGTAGCCAGAGGCTAGTGTGCGTGGACGAGTTGTCGCATTGGTTGTCAAAAAGAGCAATAGTCAACCGAAAGGCTGGAGCTGCCTAGATTTTTTGCCTACTGTTGCATCATGGCAGAAGTAGGTCGGTTGGGCGGGTGAAGGTTGCCAGTGGCAAGCTGCAAGAGAAAGACTTATTTTTCATTAGCGGGCGAGTTCAGCAAGGAGCCGGGCGAGCTGCTCGTCGGTAGTAAAACCAATCTCAACCCTTCCGCCCTTCGCCGTTCGCCGTATCTGTACCTGCGTCCCATATCGTTTCGCAAGCAGTTTTGTCTCTGGCGTCTCGGGTGCCATGCGCGTCGTAGCGTCTTTGGTATCTTTGACGCCTTCTTTAATAGAACTTACGTAATTCTCGGTCTGGCGCACCGACCAGTCGTGTTTTTTGATGAGCCCAAGCAACTCGGTCTGAAGTTCGGGCATATCTTTAAGAGCCAGAATTTGCCGGGCATGACCCTCAGTAATCTGGCGGTCTATTAGTGCTTGCTTGGCTTCTTTTGGCAGCTGTAACAATCG
The DNA here is from genome assembly GCA_964477925.1 of uncultured Candidatus Saccharibacteria bacterium. GTDB lineage: Bacteria > Patescibacteriota > Saccharimonadia > Saccharimonadales > UBA4665 > JAGXIT01. The sequence continues at coordinate 5,412 of CAYZFT010000003.1, read as the reverse complement.
CACGATATTATTGATGGTCGAGTTTGCCTTACCAAGCCTCACTGCAAGCTCGTTATATGGGACATTGAACTGCTCGTGTAAGCGTTCAATCGAGACGGCCTGCTCGAGAGCGCTTAGGTCGACGCGCTGTACATTTTCGACCAGTGCAAGCTCGAGTCGTTCGAGTTCTTTGGCGGTACGTATGATTACCGGCACCTCTTTGAGCCCCGCAATTTGGGCGGCTCGCCAGCGACGCTCGCCAGCAATAATAATGTGCTTAGACCCATGTGGGCTTGCGACTAAGGGCTGCACGATGCCATATTGTTTTATGCTCGCCGCGAGCTCGGCAAGCGCAATATCATCAAAAGTTGTTCGAGGCTGTTCGGGATTGGGCACAAGCCTATTGACAGGCAATTTTTGTATACGCTCACCAGGTTCGACCAATAGTGAAGCGTCAAAATTTTCTGGTATAAGCGAGCCTAAACCCCTCCCTAGACCTGATTTCGTACTCATATGGCTCCCCTCATTTTATACCCCTGCCCTCTTAGCAATCTCTTGCGCTAATGCCTTATATGCCTTGGCGCCCTTGCTCCACTTGTCATGTTCAAAAATGGTACGTCCATAGCTCGGCGCTTCAGCGAGGCGTATGTTGCGTGGGATGACGGTGTGGAAGAGCTTGCCCGCAAAGTGCTGTGCCACCTCGGCCTGCACTTGCTCGCTCAGCACCGTACGTTTCGTAAACATCGTCATAGCAACACCAAATATCTCAAGACGCGGGTTCAACCCAGCACGAACAAGCTGGATTGTTTGTAGCAACTGCCCAAGCCCCTCAAGTGCAAAGTACTCAGCCTGTACAGGGATTAGCACACCATCAGCCGCTGTCAACGCATTGATAGTTAGTAGCCCAAGCGCCGGTGGGCAGTCAATAATGACGACATCGGCATCAACTGTCGCAAGCACATCGGTTACGCGAAATTCGCGGCGTTCTAGCCCCACCAGGTCGACCTCTGCCTGAGCTAACGCTGTTGATGAGGGCAATACAAACAAATTTTCGATATTAGTCGCCTGCACTATCGAAGCTAGCTCAGTGCCACGAATTAGCACGTCGTACAATGTTGTAGCGAGCGCGGTCTTATCTATGCCTAGGCTACTTGTTGCGTTAGCCTGTGGGTCAAGGTCTACCAATACTACTCGCCGTTTAGATGTCGCTAGCTGGGCTGCCACATTCACAGCGGAAGTCGTTTTACCGACACCGCCCTTTTGATTGGTCACAGCTAGTACAAAAGCCATCTTTTTTATTGCCCTCTTTCTAGCTATAAGCGTAACAGATATTTGCCCCACAGTAAACGCCGATTAATCTAGCCTTTTATTGCTAGTACCCTAGTGTTAGGCAAATCATTCCGCTTTGCTCGAGTGATCGACCCAACCCCAGTACCAACCGAGTGAAACCTGAGCCTCAAAACCCCGGGTCGTCATCCCCGACCCGATCGGGGATGGGGATCTGGTTTTCTGGGTGGGCGGCTCTGCCGCTTGCAATTACTGGATCCCCGCGTTCGCGAGGATGACGACGCGAGGGTTTTGGGGCCCAGGTAATGGAACTGGGGTCATTTAATGAATGGCAATCAAGATGACACTAATGGGCAGTTGTCGGCCTCATGTGCCAATATGTCATGTCGCAAAATAGCCATTGGCATTGAGCATACGACGTCTGCATCGCACTGCCCAAGTTATTGTCAGGCCCGCGTGTAATCCTGTAGTACGTCAACCCTCGGCTGCTGTGATGTTGAGCCCCGTGGGTAAACTTCGCCGAAACATCAACATCACTCTCGTCATTCTCGTATCATAGAAGAAATGTACCCCAATCTGTCCGACGGGGGTACAATAGGCTTGGCATGGGAGGGAAGATCTTTCGCGGAGTTTACCCTGTAGTTATTACAAGGCTCAAGATGACAAAAAGGGCCAGGATGACAGCTTTGACGGGGTTATCTGTGGGGTTAGATATTAGATATTAGTTATTGTTTTTGCAACGAGACAGCGTCGTACACAATTTTAGATAATTCTGCAATTTGCTCGCTTGCCTGCTGGTCAGAACCCAGCACCATTATACAAAGTATGTAGTTGCGTTTATCGAGATAGACAACACCGCAGTCACTCTGGATTGTGTCTTCGTACGAACCGATTTTGTGCGCCACTACGGTTCCAGTCGGCAGATGCTCGACTAGCCTATTATCTGCACTAGACATCGTCAGGTATCGCAAAATTTGCTGAGAGTCGTCTTTGCTGAGGTAACATGAGAAATATAGGCATTTTATTATAGATGAATACGACTGCGAACCAATTAGTACTGTCTGGGATGGAGCAACAGCATAATTGGCGTCGACGAAATCAAGTATACGGATGTTATTTGAGCCTTGCTCTTTAACCAAGACGTCAAAAAGTAATTTTGCAGCGGTATTATCTGATTGCTCTAATGCATACCGTACGGCCTCCCGTATGGTCAGCTTGTACCCCTCCCCTTTCTCGTACAGCGTACCGTAGCCACTATTGAGCCAATCTTTTTTGAGCGCAACGCTTTCGTCGAGGTTAATTTTGCCCTCTTCTGCTAGCTTGTAGACATTAATAACCACAGGAAGTTTCAGCAGAGATGCACCAATAAGCTCTTTGTCTTCGCTGAACCCTATAGATGACCCCGTAGGCAAGTACTCAAAATAGAGGCTAATATTGTCTTGACCGATGTTTTCATCAATATATTTTTGGATATTACTCTTAAGCGGGTGAAAGTCGAGTAGCGTATCATTGGGGTTCTCGATGAGGATGCGCTTGGATAGCAGGCTGTAGGTGTGTTGAAGTTGCTTGGCATTGTCTTTTTCGTTGGCCGCTTTAAGCAACCAGCCCCCAAGGACACCCATCAAAAGCAACGCAACAACTACTAGCCCCTGCCCTAGCCTATTTTTTACCCACACTGGCACTATTTGTGAACGTCCCATACCTTGAGAGTATTATACACTAGCGGTAAGTACTCACCCTAAGTCGTTGCCCCTCGGTCACTTTTGCTTCAGTAGCCCCGCATTACCAATTGCGGTGTCATCCCGAGCGCCTCTTATTATCCGGCGCGTAACGAAGGATCACCCCCGTTTTTAGCTCGAAAGGAAGATTCTTCGCGTGGCTCAGAATGACACCGCCG
>CAYZFT010000003.1:0-2149 GCA_964477925.1 uncultured Candidatus Saccharibacteria bacterium | reverse complement strand
CCCCGTTTTTAGCTCGAAAGGAAGATTCTTCGCGTGGCTCAGAATGACACCGCCGTATCACATCGGGTCTCATTTTGTCATCTTGATCCTCGTAATAAATGTAGGGTAAACCCCGCGAAAGACCTCCCCTGCCCTAGTCTGAGAGAGATTTTTTGCGTTGTCCAGTATGACAACGTTTGAGATTCTTTGCTGGGGGGGGTAGAATGGCAAGCGAGTATTCATAGGCAAAAGAAAAAGCAGGGTCTGCGAGTGCCCTGCTTTTTCTGATTTGATTCGTTTTTGTTTTTGTTTGGTTTGATAGTTTTTCGATTTTGTCGGTTACCGAGCTTATGTTGCGAGCCTTTAGCGCGGCAAAATCTGCTCATAAGTATGACGCATAGTCTCGCACAATACAAGCACTTTGAACACAAAATTGGTTCAATATGGCCATAATGACCTCAGTTATCCACAAGCACCATCACCTCCTACGGCATTCGACAGGTTCGCTTGAGGCACAGACATGTAGTAGTATAGTTACTATGATGCATGCTCGGAGGCGTATATTATGGCTGGTTTTACCCACATTGCTAATAGTTGTGCTCGGCGTTACATTTGGTTTTGTACAATACCAGCAGCAAAAGACAATCCGCAACCCTTTGCAATCTGACGCACTCAAGGGCCTCGACTTCCCAATATACTACCCTTACCCCCTGCCCGAGAACTTTATCTACAAACCCAAGTCTGCACGGCAGGAAAATGGCATGCTTTTTTTTAGCATCGAAAACGCTGGCGAAACTATACTCATAAGCCAACAGCCCAAGCCCAGGCAGAACCTAATGCTTGAAAGTATGGTTGGGTTCAACCCAATAAAAACACCCGTCGGTAACGCCTTCTCAGGAAAGAATGGTGCGATTCCAGTAGTTATTATTGCCACAGGCCAAACACTCATCAACCTCAGTGGTAGCGCAGATGTACCAGATTACGTCATGGCTAAAGTTATTCAAAACCTGCAATTAATCCAACCCTCCTCTCGTTAGCACATTGTACTACTCCACCGCCGTAGCTACGCTGAGAGTCGGCCGAACTCACTGGTTCTGTTGCCCTTGGCCTCAAGCCCGCATGGGTAGGTGCGGAGAATCCTACCACCACTCAATCGTACTTCCAGCCTTGGCGACGATTGCCGAGCTACCAATTTCGGATGCAAATCGTAGTGTTATCGTTCCATTTGCCGATGCTGTAGCGATACCCTCAATAATCGCAGTATTTCCCGTCGTTGTCGGTGAATCACTATTGGAGGCTGCTGGTGCATCGTAGGTTGCGGCATAGTTGAAGGCCTCAGTTGTTGCAGTCGTACCGTAACGCGAGGTATAGGATAGTAGTGACGTAGTTGGTCCGTTGATACTCCAGCGAGAACCAGTCGTTGTGGCAGCGGCGGTATAGACAATATTGGCATGGAAGCGATATGTTGCCCCAGAAGTAACCGCAAAACTAAGGCCAGTGACATTAGCTATGGTGTTAGGTGTCGCGTTATTATTGGTGACATCAGCCCCTAACGTCACAACATGATGTGTCAAGCAATCCTTCCAAGCGCTATTTTCGTAGCAGCGGAATGTATTCATACTCGTGTTGTAATACATTGCACCGTTATACCCCGTCGGGTCGGATGCACCATTGTAGCTATCGTTTATCAGAAGCTTGGCAGTGGCATCGGTTGTACTAGAACCAATCTGGATATTTGTTGCGTTCGTTGTGCCAAGATTGAGTGTTGTGCCACTTGCGGTGTCGATAGTGGTCGCCTGTACAGTGGTAGCATTAATGATACCGTTAACGTCAAGTGCGTAGTTGCTATTGGGTGTTGCCGTATTGACCCCAAGCACACCCGCGCTTGTCACCTGCAAACCAACCTTATGCGTGCGGAAGTAGCTAGCACTGCCACGGGTGGCACTATTTTGTACGGTGACTTGAGTGGCACTGGTGTAGCCGGTGATGGTGTTAGTGGTACCATCAGCCCACACGAGTATCTCGCCGACATTTGCAGCGCTAAAGATTGAGCCAGAGGCAGTGACCGTAGTCGTAGCTTGGGTTGCAGTAATAGTGTTGCTATTGAGGTTAACCGGTGAGACGGAGAAGGTGTTGCTTGGTACCGTAATGCCGATGCCAACTTTGGTGG
>CAYZFT010000002.1:17894-50328 GCA_964477925.1 uncultured Candidatus Saccharibacteria bacterium | reverse complement strand
AATACCCCGACGTACCATGTATCGGAATCACAAAAACAAACTACTGGGAATATTTATAACGTTCCACTAAATGACATTTTCATGCCCTTATCCGAAACGTGCCTACGAGCAAGGCTTCATTACCACCGACCAACTCGCCGCCCTCGCTGCCCCCCTACGTAAATCTAGCCGTTACAGAACAGTGCCAGTCGTCCCACTTTTTTACCCGTACGGGGAATTTAGTGGGAGATTATGGTGGCGGGCACAACTTCATTTTTGTGCCTAAAAGCGTGATAGCAGGCATGCTATCACCAGGCTGAAGGCAATAATCGACTCACTATTGGCTTTTAATACTAAACCGATTCTCTAACTGTGAGATTTTAAAGATTAGCACTATACTTATGGGTATGAAAAAATATACATATGTCAGCATGGGATTATTTTTATTAACTCTAGTATGTATCCTATCCGTACACACCCCCGTGTTTGCGGCAACATTCACGGTAACAAACAAGAATAACAGCGGGCCGGGTTCTCTACGACAGGCTATCACAGACGCAAACAACACCGTAGCGACCGACACAATAAGTTTTAATATCGGTGCGGGCGGCTGGGCGCATATCTTGCCGACATCAGCACTTCCAGCCATTTACCACCCCGTGACACTCGATGCGACAACGCAGCCTGGCTTTATCGGCAAGCCACTTGTAGAAATAAGTGGTAATCAAACCCCCCAAGGCTCTATCGGCCTATATTTAACGGGTGACGCGTCGGGCAGTACCGTACGTGGGCTTGTCATTAATGGGTTCGGCGGGCAAGGTATATTCATTGATACGAATAATATTGCAGTCAAAGGCAATTACATCGGCACGAATACCGATGGAACTTGGGGAGTTGGTAATGGCGGAGGCGGAATTGGCATCTTCTCGGGGACATCAGCTGCCACTGCAAATAATAATGTAATCGGCGGTACGACCGCAGCTGACCGCAATATCATATCGGGAAATGGTGAAAATGGCATAGTTATAAACGCACAAAACGGTGGCCATACACAAAATAACGTCATATCTGGGAACTATGTTGGCACAAATGCAGCAGGCACCGAAGCTATTCAAAACTGGGCCGATGGCATTCTTATCAACGATGCGGGCAACGGTACGGCGTCTGGCAATACTATTGGCGGTACAACAGGAGTGACTCCTGGCGGAGGCTGTACTGGCGCTTGCAACCTTGTCTCAGGAAACGGCTATAACGGCATCGGCGTTTGGCACGCAGGTGCTCCGAGCAATACGATTGCAGGTAATTATGTCGGCGTTAATGTGGCAGGCTCTTGGGTAATACGCAATGCGAACATCGGAGTCGAGCTTAACGAAAGCGCAAATAACGTCGTAGGTGGGACAGATTCTGCGAGCCGAAACATCTTATCGGGCAACGCAGGCGCTGGCGTATTCATTACCGGTGACGCCAGCACGGGCAATCGCGTCACAGGTAACTACATAGGTGTTGACTCAACCGGTTCATACTCACTTAATAATCTTATCGTCGGCGTTGGTATCGGTTACTCCCCAGGTATACAACCCGCACACCATAATATTGTGGGTAGCTCGGTGAATAAAACTCCCGGCCTGTGTGACGGTGGATGCAATGTCATATCAGGTAACGCAGCTGATGGTATCATGCTAAGTTCTTCTCAGGGCAACACTATAGCAGCCAACCATATTGGTGTTAACAAAGACAACAGCGCCTTCGTGGGCAACACTACTGATGGCATTGGCCTCATAGATTCAGGCAATACTATGATTGGTGGCGACAATCCGGAAGACGGTAATGTGATAAATGGAAACGGAGATAATGGCATAGTTCTGACTGGTAACAGTTCGGGCACGCGTATTGTTAGTAATTTGCTGGTTGCCAACCGCGGCAATGGTGTCTTGGCCGCCCAGGGCGTGAACATTGCAATATTGCAAAATGAGATGTATGCAAATGGAAAATTAGGTATCGACCTAGGTCAAAACAGGATAACGCGGAACGATTGGAACGACGGTGACGGCGGTGTAAATAACCAACAAAACTTCCCAGAGATATACGCCGTGAAGAGTAAGAACGGTAGCTCATATGTTTCGGGAACATTAAATTCTCAGCCGAACACATCATATCGACTCGACTTTTACCAAAGTAGTGGCTGCAATGCGGGAAAGCCCGACAACTTTGGCGAAGGAGAGTTATTCGTCGGTAGTACCGTTCTAACCACTGATCAATTCGGCAATAAGGTGTATACATTTAGACCGGCTGATGTGCTAGACGGCAACACATATATCACAGCTACAGCCACGAAGATGCTCGGCTCTATTCCTGCAGAAACATCCGAGTTCTCTCTCTGTCGCCTTGTCAATACATCACGACCCATTACGACCAATGGTGCTACCTGGAACCTCAAAGACGATTTAACGAGCGGCTCTATCGACAAATCCTTTGGCTACGGCTTCCCTTCTTACCTATTGATGTGCGCATGGGATGCTAACCAACTTGGAGTAAAGTTACCAGTTGTGTACAGCAACGGTACATGGTTTATGCGCGCAAGCTATACAACCGGGAAGGCCGACAATCAGTTCTATTTTGATGGCGGATCATCCCAGGGAAGTGTGCCAATCTGTGGGGACTGGGACGGGGATGGCGTTGATACCGTTGGTGTTGTACTGGCAAGCCGATATTTCCAATTCCGCAACTCAAATACTGCTGGTCCATCGGATATGTCTACTGAGTTTGGTGTAAATGATTATCCGCTAGTCATACCAGTTACGGGTGACTGGGACGGCAATGGTACAACCGATATCGGTATCGTCGCCGTCCGTGGAGGTCTCGATTGGCGGCTGCGTACTAGCATTAGTTCTGGACCAGGCCTCGACCCGACTAGGAGTGATATGAGCTTTACTTGGGGCGGTAATTCAGGAAGACCCGTTACGGGTGACTGGGATGGTGACGGTTCAACGGACATTGGTATTTACTACGAGAATTCGAACGGACGTTGGGATATGCGCACTGACCTATCGGACGGTCCAACAAACGGCTCGTTCAGCTTTGGTGGCTCTGGCTACAAAGCCCTGACGTGGTAAGTACTTGCAACTTGTGTTATAATTCTTATGTTAATAGCATTTGAAATAAACACATGAATCTACGACGACTCTCACTCATCATTATCCCGGTTCTACTTATGCTGTGTGTAGGAGGTGCGGTATACGCCTGGCAAAATAAGACCCCCATTGACCCAACCATCAACCTCAACCCACCAAGCGCAGATCAAAAAGCGACAACGAACGAGAATAAAGGCCGCTTCGAGGACCAAGCACTAGTAGTAGAGGAGCCATCTGCCCCAACAGCACTGCCAATCGAGATAACGAACGCGTACCAAGATGACGGCATTGGCAAAGTTGTCATACAAACAAAATTACCTGGCACTGGCTGGGAAACATGTCGGCTTCTATTAAAAAATGGAGATGAAACTATCAAAAAAGAGGCCAAAGCTTTGTATCAACCTACTGCTTCCATCTGTAAGGGTTTTTCCATAGAGCGCGCCGAATTCCGCTCGACCGGCCAGTGGACTATCGAGCTTTCGGCCGATAACCTAAACGAATCGACATCACATGTCTCGTCAACATTTGAAGTACACTAGTGCCTGCCTTCTTATGGTGGCAAGTTTTATTCTGCCAATCATCAATAGCCCCGCTCATGCGCTTGCGGTAAGCCCATCTGATTGGCAAGCTGGACGGATCATTGATGATACCGTTTTTATGAACAAAGACGCCATGAGCGTTAATCAAATCCAGCAATTTCTCAATAGCAAAGTACCTAGTTGTGATACCTACGGTGATGTGGGCGGTGGATATCGGAAAACACGCTACCCAAACAACCCCCCGCCATTCACTTGCCTAAAAGACTACAAAGAGGTTCCTAAGACGACGCCGGGTAACTGGATACCCGAGAGCAATTATGGGCGCACCGATGGCTGGGCACCTGCTGGGTCAAAAAGTGCCGCAGAGCTTATTTGGGACGCGGCACAAGCTTATAGAATCAGCCCTAAGGTACTACTTGTAAACCTACAGAAGGAAAGCAGCCTAATTGTCGACGACTGGCCATTAAAATCTGACTTTACCTATGCCATGGGGGCAGAATGCCCCGACAGTGGCCCGGGTGGAACGGCTAACTGTAATGTTAACTACAGCGGTTTTAGCCTACAAATCCGACATTCGGCTGAGCTTTATCGAGCATATATCGATAATATGAGCGAACCGTGGTGGACTAATAAGCGTCCATTTCAGAATAACTACATACAATACAACCCTGATGTAAATTGTGGTGGTAGCCAGATTTATATGAGCAGTCGTGCCACCACAGCTCTATACGTATATACTCCCTATCAGCCTAACCAAGCATCACTTAACGCGGGCTACGGTTCTGCTGGAGTGTGCGGTGCCTACGGCGTTAGGAATTTCTGGCTCTTCTATAACAATTGGTTCGGCACGGCTTTAGACACGAGTTTCATTCTCGCCAAATCATCTGCTAGCTCGCAGCAATATGTCATATACAACAATTTGAAGCAGTCAGTCCCCTCCCCAGAGGTTAAAATAGCATGGGGGCTAGACACCACCCCAATGCAAACAGTCGATCAGGCATATATAGACTCACTGGTTACAGGACCAGACCTTGATGTGGTTTTTCGGGTAAATAGTGGATTGCAATTGTACGTGGTCGATAATGGTAAACGCTACTACATACAATCCCCTGACATGCTTCGTGCCTGGAAATTAGACGGCAAGGCAATAAGTAATGTGCCGACTGGGCTTGGGCTTACGCCCGCAGATGGCGGCATACTTACCTACGCTGTCAGAAAATCGGGTGCAAGCGAGATTTATATGGTGGATGGGCTAGACGGAGCTGGCAACACCATACTACGACGGTATGACAACCCAGACGTACTATTTGGAATCGAGGGGACTCAGATTACCATCACCACCGTGTCGGATGGCAGGTTTTCAACGATTAATCGTAGTATTAAACCTGACCTCATATCTACCAAGGCGACATTTGGCGGGAATGAATATCAGTTAGTCTCTGGGCAAAGGCTACCCGAGACATATACTGTTGCGTCTCTATACCCAGGTGTCGCAACTCAAATTTCAGATATTACCTTCAATCGATTAGTCCCAAGCTCACCTGTAACCCCTTATGTTACCGCACCTGGCAACCCAAAGGTATACTTGGTGCAGGGTGGCGCGAAATACCACATAACCAGTCCGGCCGTTCTGAGGGAATGGGCAGGTAGTGCAAGCAATGTACTGGTAGTAAATCAGGCATTCGAAAACTTATTAGCCGACGGTGGCGTGGTGAGTACTACCGTAACGCAGAATGGTCAATCGTTATTTGTCCTTCAAGATGGATATAAAAATCAAGTATCAAGCCAGCTACTAGCAGCCTATGCTTCGCCTTCAACTTTCTCCGCTGCTCAGTCTTTACTTGACGTAACCCCTACTAGACAAAAAACTATTACTCAGTTTGTGCGAGACAATCAAACAGGCCAGATTTTTTTGCTCGATAATTCTTCCATCCTTCATTTAGCACCAACTGTGCCCGTCGCCCAGCTTTGGGGGATGAATTCAGCAAATATCGTCAATCTACCTCACGAAACTATTGCTGGCTATTCTGTAGGCGCAGTGCTACGGCCCATTGTTAGTGATGGCGTAACAACATATGCGGTCATAAATGGCGGCCTAAAGGATACCACTACTAATGCAGCTCAGTGGCGATTATCGTCTCCCCTGGTTATTGCCGATGGAACACTTGCTTTATTCCCGCATACCGGTGACCTGCAAGTTACGGCAGCGTCTGGCGGCAAGTACTACCGGCTCATTAACGGCACACCCTTTATGACGACCGATAGAAAAATAGCACGTAGCTGGGGCATCACCGACTCGGCCGAGGATTATGGTCTGTTGATTGAGCAATACTATCCATCGCCAGTAATGTTAACTCCTTCATTCCAGTCAGGAGGTAACTACTATGTCGCAGACCAAACAAAATTATACAAGCTATCGACTGCCCTATATCAAAACCTAAACATACCATACCCAGCAATGAGCATCAATGCCGCAATCGTATCGCTTCCCCAGCAGGAATGGGTTCAGCCGATTTTCCGCAATACACAGGGAGGTTGGATGGTTATTGATAATGGTTCTCTTCGTACATTCAACAACTCCACTATACTCAGCCATTGGCTAGCAAATTTTGTACAGCCAGAGATAGTTGCCTCAGAGAACTTTATTTCGATGTTTCGCATGTCTTCGCCAATCGAACGCGCGATTAAATCGACCGCATCACCTAGTATTTACTCCGCTGAAGGTGCCACAAAACGCTGGATAACCAGTTCCTCGCTATACAATAGTTCCTACGCACCATATACAATCGTTAGCAATCAGTTACTTGATGCGATGCCAAATGGGAATAACTTATAGTATTTTTACTTGCGCTCAGCTACACTTAATAGGATGAGTAAACCCCGCATATTAGTCGTGAGCCCTGATGTTGTTGGCAAAAAGATGGCCGGCCCAGGCATGCGCTATACAGAGGTATCACACCAGCTTGCAAAATGGTACGATGTAACTCTAGCCATCCCGAAGGATAGTACTACCCTTAAGGCAGAGCATTTATTTACTATCAAAAAGTATGATGAGCTGCGGGATATCACTACTATCGTAAAGGGATTTGACTTTATTTTTGCACAATCCCTCACTTACGAAATTGCGTCAGCTGCTATAAATGCAAAATGTCGTATAATTTATGATTTATATAATCCGTTGCCAATTGAGGCACTAGTCGGCAACATTCCAACGACACCTGCTGGATTAGCAAAAAAGGATTCCGACTATTACGAATTATTAAACCAACTCCTATTATTTTCTCGGTCTGGCAGTTATTTCGTTTGTGCAAATGAACGCCAGCGAGACTTTTGGATTGGCTATCTCGCTGCAAACCGCATATTCATGCCAAGCCGATACCACGGTCAACACATCGAGGAGCTTATCGGCCTGCTGCCCTTCGGTATGCAAGATGCTGACCCTGTGCATAAGCATACCGTTCTGCGTGGCGCAAAAAAAAACATCAACGATGACAGTTTCGTTCTACTCTGGGCGGGGGGTATCTGGGACTGGTTCGACCCACTGACGGCTATAAAAGGCATGAAAAAAATGGAAGAAACCTACCCGAGAGTTAAGTTGGTTTTTCTTGGTACGACGCACCCAAATAAAATAGTCGGACGTATGTCGATGACCGAACAAGCCATAAGATTATCTAAAAAACTCGGCCTTACAGATAAATCTGTCTTCTTCATAGAGGGCTGGACAGACTACCACGAGCGGGCAAACTATCTCCTAGAGGCTGATGTTGCTGTGTCACTACATAAAGAAAGTCTGGAAACTCGCCTGTCATTTCGCACCCGTATACTTGATCATTTCTGGGCGTCACTGCCTTCCATTGTGACAACAGGTGACTGGTTTGCTGAGCTAATCAAAAAAGAAATACTCGGCACAGTCATTGGATATGATGATGTGGATGGCTTCATCGAAGCAGTTAAAGAACTTCATGACAAGCAAGCCCGTATTAGCATCAAAGACAACCTCGCTTCGGTACGCGAAGGCTTTAAATGGTCTAGGTTGGTCAGCGGCGACCTTAGGTCATACATTGATGGTGCTGTTAATAGCCAAGATTATCTCAATCATAGCGTATTAAACCCCTACATAGACTTCGCCTCAATCGGAATGCTCAAAGAAGACTCTGCGCGGCTCAAAGAGATTACAGATGAGATTACAAAGCAAAACTCATCTCCAGTCCACCAGCGAGCTTACCGTGCAGTGAAGAATAAATTTCAGCACAGGTTATAGGTCTTTCCTATTCTGCCAACGAAAGATATGCGTTATGAACAAGATTCAAAAGCTCAAGTTTTAGCTGTACTGCCGCGTTAGATATAGTAGCCTCATCGCTTAAAACATCCTTTTCCTCATTCATTAACTGATTAATCAGTTGGATATTGTCGGAAAGACAATAAATAGTGCGATACGCAACCGAATCGGCAATATTCGCCTCAATCTTCTTGAGATTATGGTTATAAAAGCGGTTAATGGGTAGCACATAAGGGAATGGCTTGGTCAATATTTCGGCAGTAAAAAAGACCTGCTGGAGTGTCAACCATGTGGTTAGCTCATTGGTACGTTTAGTCACATAACGTATACCAATCTTGTCACATATCGTTTCAAGTTCGCCGTTTCGGGGTATACCGTATTCCAGATGCTCTAGTAGCCAGTGGTGATCCTTGCCGCTCATCGCTCGATACACATCATTTGCTCGTAGTTCTGCAGCGTTGACATCGCCGTTTTCATTATCAAATGGCGCGGCAAGTACGTGAAACCCCTTACTAACACGCAGTGCCTCCTTAATAAATTGCTCACGAGCATCACGCGGCACATGCTCGAACGTGTCAAATGATACGGTTATATCAAACTCCTTGTCTTTGAAAGGTAGTTTACCAGGTTCAATTTTTATGTAATTTTTCTGATTAACGTCAAAAAGATCGGCAACTATAACATCGTCTTCATACTGGAACTCTGCCGTTTTCCCTTTATAGCCGCCAAGGTCCAAAATGGTGGCTTTTGGTATACCCATGACCCTTTTTATGGCATTTATATACTGAGCTACATAATATTGCCTACTGAACTGGTCGAACGGTAAATCATAAAGTTCCGGCTTCAGAATATGACTAGCCACGTTGCCTCCATTCTCCTCCCATAATTGTTACCCCGACCTCTTTCGTTTTACGAGCGATAGATAGTTTTACGACCTTGTCTCGATGATCGAGCGTATTGCCGTCAGCATCCTGCAAAACAACTGTTACGTCGTATTGTCCGCTATTTAGATAATGATTATTAACAACGAAATCAATTGTGCCGTCATGGGCTGTTAGTGAGTGCTTCATATCGAGTGAATTTGGCCCGGCAATATTCATGCCATCAGAGCCGCTAAAACCAAGTCCGCAAACAAGAGGTTGTCCTTGCAAAGCAGGGTCTTTTACTTTGACATCCAGTGTAACGTGTATGTCGTGACTGGATTGTTTACGGGTCTCACTTACTTTGATTTGTTGTATTGAAGCGGATTGGTTACCCCAACGCGTTTTTTCAAGCATGCCTTCTTCAAGTTGCTCTGGAAAGTTAAGCTTCTTGTACTCATAAACTGCGTCTTGGGCATTACCCTCAAAAATGAGCTTACTGTCATGAATAACGATTGCACGATCACAGAAACGCTGTACGGACCCCATATCATGGCTGACAAACACAACTGTTCGGTTTGGGTCTTTCTTGATGCGGTTGAACACATCAAGACACTTGTTTTGAAATCGCTCATCACCAACGGCTAGAACTTCGTCTATAAGCAATATTGCATTATGCGCCTGAATTGCAATCGAGAACGCAAGACGTACCTGCATGCCCGAGGAATAATTTTTGAGCTTTTGGTCCATGAATCGCTTGAGTTCCGCAAAAGCAACTATTTCGTCATACTTCTCCTTGATTTCATCTTCCGTCAACCCGAGAATAACACCGTTCAGGTAGACATTTTCTCGACCAGTAAGTTCTGGGTTAAACCCAACCCCAAGCTCGATAAACGGGGTAAGTGCACCCTCGACGTATACACCCCCCTTGGTGGGTGTATAGATACCAGCAAGCAGTTTCAGCAGTGTACTTTTCCCGCTTCCGTTCCGTCCAAGTATGCCAAAAAATTCGCCCTTTTTTACGTGGAATGACACATCACTAAGAGCACAGAACGTCTCATAGCTTTGTTTGTTAAAGTTTAATATAGTTGACTTAAGACTTGACGATCGTTCGTGAGGAAGCTTAAATTCTTTCGTCAGGTCGGTAACTTCTATAGGGTACGATTTATTAGTCTTTTTTGCCATATTTTACAAATCCTCAACAAAATATTTTGCTCTTGCCTTAAAGTAGAACCAACCACCTAGTGCGATGGCCGGGACAACAATAAACGGTATAGAAAAATACACTAATTTCGGCAAAACTTCGAGACCCGTTACGGTTACTGGAGTAATAAGAATTTGTCTTAAATCCTGCATGATTTGTGCCAGTGGGTTCAGCATGAGTACTTGCGCGACTACGTGAGATCTGCTCAGCGCCATCTGGAGTGGGTATATGATTGGCGTCGCATAAAACATAGCCTGCAGTACAACCTCCCAAATCGGAGCAAAGTCGCGAAATTTAACATACAGTGAGGCTAGTACGAATGCGAGACCTGCAACGAGCAGCATGAGTTCAATGATGAGTAGTGGCACAACCCAAATCATAGTCCAATCAACTTCTGCGGTATTGGCAATCATAAACACGGCAACTACAACCATATTGAGCGCAAAGTTTACTCCTGCCGATGCAACAGAAGCAACAACAATAGATACCTTCGATATACTTACCTTGCGTATCATATCAGCCCTACCAACAATTGAGCCAAGCCCCATTGTCGTAGCTTCAACGAAAAATGTCCACACCACAATGCCGAGTAATAAATACGCAGGAAAATGAGGTATGTCTTTCCCTGTTGGGATTATGTAGGTAAATATAACAAATAGAACCCCAAACATCATCATTGGTCGGAGTAACGACCACACATACCCAAGGACCGATCCTTGGTATCGCAATTTAAAATCTGTCAAAACTAGCTGCTTTAGGAGGGAGCGTTTTACAGCAATCTTATTACTATTCGCCATATTCTTTTTTCACCCTTTCTACGATTGAATGGGGTTGCGCAACCCTTCCGTAAAAACCGACCAGCTGCTTGGTGATTGCATCCCAGGTGTATTTATGAGCTTCAGCCAGCCCATTTCGAGAAAGCCTTGTCCGCAACTTCTCATCGTTCATAAGTCTATCGATTGCCACCGTGAGTTGTTTGTCATTATCTTGCTCAACCATAAGACATGTTTTGTTATTAATACAAAAATCTCTGTTGCCATGGGCGTCGGTGCATATTATTGGCGTGCCTGCGGCCATTGCCTCGAGCAACGGGAGGCAGAATCCCTCGTGCCGAGATGTCTGCACAAAAACTGTGGCTTTGTTGTATAGCTCATTGACCTCAGCGTCGGATGGTTTAGTAAAGTATGTAATCTGTTCATCGAGTGCCTTAAGGTCAGGCTCTGAGCCAAACAGCCACATGTTTGGGCGCCTTGTGCCGAGCCTTTTCCAAGCCCTAATCGTGAACTCAAAGTTCTTTTGGAAAAATGACCGCCCAACTGCGAGTAGCACATTATTTTCTTTTTTGTTTGATTTTAGCTTGTAATACACGTTTTCATCATAACCACATGGCACTCGAACAGACTTCAAGCCAAGCCGTGCGATTTCGTCCTCGTTGTAACTCGACGTTGTAAGGTTAATGAACTCTTTACGGTAACAGGATATAACCGTACGCTGGGCGTTCAAATCATCTGGATAGAACCAACTCTCTATTTCCTGGATAAAGTTAACTGCTATGCCCTTTTTAATCGATGCTAGCCATACAGGGAAAGCCGTCTCCCACCATGTGGCGACTTTAATCGCCTCCTCATTTGAAAGCGCTTGTGTCAATGCTTTGTAGTTCTTAAATGACTTTAGCGGTACTTCTGTGGGCCAAACGCATGCGTTATCAAGGCTCCAGATTTCGCAGTCAAAACCATTGCGGGCAAGCCTATTTGCATGTTCCACTGCAATTTTAATACCACCGCTCCAACCCAATGTCTGCAACACATATATAACTCTTGTCTGGCCATTTTTATTTTTTACATTTCTTTTATCGAACCATTGTCCCCATTTTTCCCAAAAATAGACGACGGATGCTCTTTCTTTGGCAGAAATAGTCTTGTTTTTCTTGCGCGTAGCACTTTCGTGATGGGTAAGTGTCGAAGCTGGGAAGTATAGCGTTTTGTAATCTGCTTCCCATCCACGTAAACATAAATCCATGTCTTCAAAAGCAAAGGGGAACTTCTCATCTAGAATACCCACGTTATCCAGAAATTCCCGTGTAATGTACTGACAGGCACCTGTAACCCCTAGGCAGTAGTGCGGGACATTAGCTGGCCCATAATTTGAATCCTGAAAGCGATAGTAGTGGTCAAACCATTCAGGGTCCTCGGTATTTCTATAACTTCCGGCACTTTGAATCCTGCCGTCGGGATATAGCAACTTAGGGCCAACTATACCGATGCGATCACCAAACTCATAGGCTGCGTATTGAAGAGCCTTAAGCCAATCACAATGCGCAACAATATCACTGTTAAGTATTACGACGTCATGTGTCTTTGGTACTTCACGCAAACCAGTATTGACTGCTTTCGAGAACCCACCGTTGCTCTCGCGGAAAATTATACGAGTACGCTCCCCCACTAAAGTCTTGAGCTTTTTCCTGTTGGGTTCTTCGCAAAAATCATCAATAATAATAATCTTATAATCAATTTCTTTACTAGTATCGTGGATACTTTTTACACAAACCTTAAGTAAATCGTAGTCATTGTAGCTCGGAATGACAATCGTAACTTTATGTTTTGGCTGGTACTGCGCGATGGCCCTCGGTTCAACGCCGCTTACGACACCATTAGGAAAGTGATGGTTAAGTCCACCATAGTTCGCCATTTCGATTATTTCTTTTTTTATCCTGGAAACGGTCGCCCTGTGGCCATGTTTGAATGGGTATTTTGAAGCCAAGACTACAGCCTTAGGGAAGCTTATGCCTTTGTAAAAATCCTTCTTATGTATGTCTTTTATCTTAAAAACTGACTCACGACCAGCCTTAACTATAATTTTGAGTTTTTTCCGCATCAAACAGTTCTGCCCTCTCTTAAGAAAATGCATGCCCTAAAATAACATTATTAAGTATACCAGTATAACGGGGTTTGTGTATGCACCACAAAATCTGTTTCGCTTAATATCGGTTGCTATAAAAAAGTGGCCGATGACACGATAGATTTAAAAACTGGTAAATCTGCAGACTCATCAAAAGTGGGGCTGCCCGATCCGACCGTTTCATCAGAGAAATGCTGGCTCTCACGGAATAAAAATAACAAAGCCTTCTTATCCTTCGTTATCAAAACGGTATGGTCAGTATAATTATCCTTTTGAACCTTTTGATAGTAGCCAGGTTGATTGTTAATCACCACTCTTTCGGGCTTAAAGGGGACACCTGGTGATTCATATCCCAATAGACTAATGAAAAACTCATCAACATCACCAATATCAGATATAACATAAATGCCGATTCCGTTTTTGATTTGGACTAAGTTAGACACAGTTGGCGCAGAAGGCGAAATCAATTTAATAAAATCTGCGAGCTGCCGCCCAAACGCCTCCTGAGAGCTTAGTGACTCCATATTCCACGCTGCTGGGTACGTAATACGTACGACGCCCGATTTGTCGGTCGTTTGAACTGAAGGAGCTAGTGGCGCAGAGGGAATGTTGGCGAATAAATTTTGCCGTTCGGCACTGCTTTGCTGATTCTGTGCGTTGCTCTGGGCTGATTGACTCGGCGAAGAATCCGATTTCATTCGCCAGAAAGCTATAACGGCACAAGATGCACCTACTATGACAAATGCAGCCGATGCCATTAAGAGAACTCGGCTGGCCTTCTTGTAACGGCCGAACTTATTTTGTCGCTCAACTTGTGGCGGGCCTTCAATGTCCGCCAAGCCAAGAGAACCGTCGCCTAAACCATCGGCTCTGTCGTTCTCTTTCTTTTCGAATAAATTATCGTCAGGGCGCATGTTGTTCCTTTGTTTAGTATTCTTTTGAAGTTTATAGTCTGTACCATCATAAAGTCAACGTTTTGAACTATACTACTTATACGATGAGTCACATTGTTATTGATGCACGAGAGTCTGGTACAACCAGTGGGCGGTATGTCGACAAGTTGGTCGAGTATTTGCACCAACTTGAGTCTGGGCATACTTTTACAATTTTGACCAAGCCTCATCGAGTGGCATTTGTGCGAGAGCTCTGCCCTGCTTTCAGGGTTATCGAAACGAAGCATAAAGAATTCACCTTTGCCGAGCAGTTTGGCTTGCTTAGGCAAATTAACAGCCTAAAGGCCGATTTGGTACACTTCCCGATGGCACAACAGCCCGTGTTGTACAATCGACCCGTCGTCACGACAATCCAAGACCTTACAACGGTACGGTTCCGCAACCCCGCCAAAAACGCGGTAGTGTTTTGGGGCAAACAGCAAGTTTACAAATGGCTCATCCGCCGCGTCGCGCACAAAAGCGCACAGCTCATTGCCATAAGTGAGTTTGTAAAACGAGATGTTGCCGACTTCGCGCATGTCTCACCGGCTAAAATCACCGTCACACTAGAGGCTGCCGACTTCATGCCCAAAGGTTCTGCAGCCGTGGCTGGGCTCGAGGGCAAGCAATTTATAATGTACGTCGGGCGGCCCACACCTCACAAAAACTTGAGTCGGCTCATCGACGCCTTTGTCGAGCTGCAAGCCACCCACCCCGAACTACTGCTTGTACTCGCTGGCAAAAAAGATTACAACTACCGCCAGCACGAGGCCCGCGTGCAAAAAGACGGCATCGAGGGTGTACTTTTCACCGATTTCATCACCGATGAGCAGCTCCGCTGGCTCTATGAGCACTGCGCGGCCTATGTATTCCCAAGTTTAAGCGAGGGCTTTGGTTTGCCTGGGCTCGAAGCGATGTTGCACGGTGCGCCGGTCATCAGTAGCAATGCGACCTGCCTGCCAGAGGTGCACGGCGACGCAGCACACTATTTTGACCCGCTCGGTGTGCACGACATGGCCACAAAAATCGCCGAAGTCATAGATAACGAAACTCTGCGCACTAATCTCATCGCCAAGGGCAAAACCCACGCCGCCTCGTTTAGCTGGCAGCGCATGGCCACCCAAACCCTCGCCGTCTACAACCAAGTGCTCAATCGATAATCTTAACTCGACAGATACGAAATTACCGTGCTAGCTACTAAATTGAGGTGGCTCTTAGCCCTACAAAAAATATTTCCATGCCGGAACAATTTTTATTGTAATGTCATCAATTTCGATTACTTCCTCGAGATCAAGCGTGATGATTGTTCCTTCTGCTAGGTCGAACCGTTTGCAACACTGAACAAGACCTTTGATTTCCCGTTCGCGTGTAGATGTATCGAGTAGATCTATGGTGACCTGCATAGCTTCAGTCACTTGCCCCTTATTGGTGACGATAAAATCACATTCCACACCATCCTGATAATATGAAATCTGCTTACCCTGTTTCAGCAGCTCAAGCGCAACAGTAGTTTCAAGTAAACGACCAGTATCCTCACTTAGCTTGAAATCTATGGCCACCCCCATGCCCTGATCGATTACGTAAACCTTCTTCAGTGAGCCTTCCGATCGTACGACCGATTCGGAATATTTGGGCACAAAACGACTCATGTATATCGCTTCAACGTTCTCCCTGTAGGCATACAGGCTGTCTTTGCTTATGTTGTAGCCTTGCGACTTAAGCTCATTGTATATTTTATTTACGCTAAACTCGCCCGCGCTGGCACCTATAACGCGCTTGCAGAAATACTTGAGTATCGCTACTTGTGCAACGCTGTAACGCTCTACCAAATCTCTTAAGAGCATGACGTTAAAGTACTCTTGCAGTATTCTTCCCTTAAAATCATCTTGTTGCATAATAATCTCAGGAAAGCCGCCTTGGTGCAGAAAGCGTTTGAAGAGTGCAATGAGCCGAGCTTTATCAGCACTGGCAAGTGGCTTGAGACCTGGCTTCAAGATGTGGACATATTCTGAAAACGATAATGGGTACACCTCAAACGTTATCGCTCTGCCACGAAGTGCAGATGCTATCTCTTGAGACAGAAGTTTTGAGTTTGAGCCTGTGATAAAGACTCGTGAGCTAATCGAAGAATACAGCCTATCGATAAACTTTTCCCAACCATTAACTTCTTGGATCTCATCAAAGAAGAAATAGCAATCAGCTAGTTTAAGGTCAGGGTACATTTCTTGATATGCCTGAAGAATTATATCCATCTCGTAGCCGTCAAGATGTAGCCGTTCGTCTTCAAAGTTGATATACAGTATCTGCTCGTTTGGGACGCCCTTGGCTCGCAGCTTTACGATAGCGTCGAACAAATGGTATGTCTTACCACTACGACGGACACCAGTAAGAGTGATGATTTTTTTGCTATCTAGGGGTATTTCTAATGTACGCGCCCAAATTTCAGGTAATTCACGTGATTGAGTATCTGCGATAATGGTTTTGAGTAATTCTTTCTTGTCCATAAGGAAAGTATATATCATTTGTTTCCTTTTGTAAAGGAAACTTTCATTCTTTCTTCTACGCATACGAAACTTTGCCCTTACGTTCTAAGATATAGGATAATGGCCGCCCAAACCCTCACCGTCTACGACCAAGCTCTTGGCGACACCTCAGAAGCTTAGCGTAAACCCCTGTTCGTGGTACCATATACGGGTGTCAATTTCACCTATTGTTGTTTCGGGGTCTGTCGCTATAGACCGCATAATGCGGTTCGACGGCGAATACCGCGATTACATCCACGCCGACAAGCTCGAGAGCCTCTCGATATCAATTTTCTTACAAGACCAAACAGATGCCCACGGTGGCGTCGGTGCAAACATTGTCTACACCCTTGCCCTGCTCGGCGACAAGCCGGTGTTACTTGGTTCGGTTGGGGCTGACGCGGCAGAGTATGTCAAAAAACTCGAGTCAGTCGGTGTTGACGTCAGCCATGTGCATACCAGCCCTTTGCCTACCGCGGCTTTCAACGTCATCACCGACTCTTCTAACAACCAAGTTGGCGGGTTCTACCCCGGCGCGATGTTTGATAGCGAGAGTTTACGCTTTGAGCCATGGCGCGGCAGTGACGCCGTGGCAGTCATCGCACCACACGACCCTGCCGCCATGCGCCGCCAAGTGGCCGAGTGCCGCGAGCTGGGGCTGCGTATGCTGTATGACATTGGCCAACAAGTCAGCAACACCGACGGCGATGTTATGGCCGAGGGCGTGCACGCCGCCACCATGCTCATCGTCAACGACTACGAGATGACGGTACTTAGCAAAAAAACCGGCCTGAGCACAGCCGACATAAAAGAGACGGTACCCATTGTTATCACGACACTCGGCGAACGCGGCTCGATTATCGAAGGCCGCGACGTACCCGAGACAATTCTTGTCGACATAGTATTGCCGAGCGACGTCGTTGACCCAACTGGCGCTGGCGATGCCTACCGCGCCGGCTTTTTGTATGGCTATGTGCGTGACTGGCCACTTCAGACCTCTGCCCAACTAGGCGCCACCTGTGCGACCTATGCGATAGAATCGACTGGCACCCAAGCGCACCATTTTACCATTGACGAGGTGGCGCAGCGCTATGCCGCAGCGTTTCATGAGCAACTACCAACAACTAATAAGGAGTAAACCATGCCCGATTATAAAGTAGCAGATATCAACCTAGCTGACTGGGGACGCAAAGAAATCACCCTGGCCGAGAAGGAAATGCCCGGTCTCATGAGCCTCCGCGCCGAGTACAAGGCAGCGCAACCACTCAAGGGCGCCCGCATCGCTGGCTCACTGCACATGACTATACAGACAGCAGTGCTCATCGAGACACTCGTCGACCTTGGCGCCGAGGTACGCTGGGCATCGTGCAACATATTTAGCACGCAAGACCACGCCGCTGCCGCAATCGCCGCAACTGGCGTACCCGTTTTTGCCTGGAAGGGCGAGAGTGAGGAAGAATACTGGTGGTGCAGTGAGCAAACCCTGCTTTTCGGCGACAAAGGCCCTAACATGTTGCTCGATGATGGTGGCGACCTGACGGGTCTCATCCATACCAAACACCCCGAGCTGCTCGACGGCATCAAGGGAGTATCGGAGGAAACAACTACTGGTGTACACCACCTACTACAAATGATGGATGAAGGCACCCTGAAGCTGCCCGCTATCAACGTCAATGACTCGGTAACAAAGAGTAAGTTTGATAATAAGTACGGCTGCCGCGAATCACTCGTCGACGGCATTAAGCGCGCCACCGATGTTATGCTGGCCGGTAAAACGGCTGTCGTGGCTGGGTTTGGCGACGTCGGCAAAGGTTCGGCCCAATCTCTGGCAAGCTATGGCTGCCGCGTCGTCGTCACCGAGATTGACCCCATCTGTGCCTTGCAGGCCATGATGGAAGGCTACCAAGTCATGACGATGGAAGAAGCCGTCAAAGTCGGTGATATATTCATCACTGCCACAGGCTGCCGCGATATCATCACTGCCGAGCACATGGCTGCCATGCGCGATACGGCCATTGTCTGCAACATCGGCCATTTTGACATCGAGATTCAGGTTGCCGAGCTCGAAGCCACCAAGGGCATCGTAAAAGACACCATCAAGCCCCAAGTCGACCTCTACACGTACCCCGATGGCCACCGCATCATCTTGCTAGCCGAAGGCCGCCTCGTGAATCTTGGTTGTGCTACTGGTCACCCATCATTCGTCATGAGCAACTCGTTTAGTAACCAAGTACTCGCACAGATTGAGCTGTGGACCAAAGACTATGAGATTGGTGTGCATCTGCTGCCAAAAGAACTCGACGAGAAGGTCGCTCGCTTGCATGTCGAAGCCCTCGGCGGCCACCTAACCACCATGACCGACACACAATCAAACTACCTCAACCTGCCCAAAACCGGCCCCTACAAACCCGAAACCTACCGCTACTAAGCTATCTAGCTTTCCCTAACCGGAAACCACTCAGCTTTTGCCGGCCCATAACACCCAACTTCAAAATTTAGTTGACCATTATCTCCTTGCGCCCCCCTTGCAAAGCAGTTCATATCGCCAGTACTGTACAAATTCGCTAAAACATATTTAGTGGTTGAATCGTTCAGAGCTTCTTGGTTGCTCCCCTTAAGACTCCATCCTATTTTTTCCGCAATCTTGTTTATTTTATTGCTTTTAATAGTGCCGCCATCGATAGCTTTAGTAGCAGTAACATAGCAGAAAAGCTTGCCTTTTTTATATTTGAGACTATTTCTCAAACAGTACTCATTTTTATCCCACGAAGGGGTCCCGCTCCCAGACAATTGCCTTACAATATAATCAATATCTTCTATTGCAGAAATGTATTTTTGCCTATCTCGGTAGTAACTGCTGGCAAACCCAGCCCCCACGGCGAATAGAGCAACGATTAGTAGCAAAATCGTAAGGTGTTTTGTTTTTTGGTTGTGATTCATAATCTCATTTTAACAGATTATGCTTACGTCGCTTTATGAGTAATACTACACACCCACAAATGCCCACCGTCAGACCTATGCTTAGATATTGTCTCCACTTGCTCGTATTGCTGTCTTGGCCGGTGCGAACGACACCACTATGCTTCTCACCAGCAAAGGCCATCGGGCTAGAATCTATCGCACCCAACACCACAGAGCTGCTGTTTTCTGCGGGCGGCTGGCTTGTCGAGATTTCCGAGGTTTGTGCAGTCTGCGTCTCAAGAGTAGCGGCAAACACCGGCGGAGCGCTACTAACCTGCACGACACCCACATTTGTTATGCCCTGAGCCTTTTGCGCGGTACCCGCTATGGGTTCTATGGGTTCTACCTGTTTCTGTGGCTCCTCCTCAACACTCCCCGGTCCCTGAGGGGTCTCTGGCTCCTCGGGGGCAATAATAACTTCTGTTTCATTGACGAGCGGTAACGTATCTTCAATGTTTTTGATACCATCTCCATCATAGTCGTCGGCCGATGCGGCAATAAGTATGTCTTGAGCAATATCTATCGGCTCGCCCTCTGTGTCCAAGGTGTAAATGTGTAGCGAATGTACGCCAGGTGCTATATCGGGGATGCCAATGTGCGCAGACACGACACCGCTTTCGTCGGCAAAGCCTCTGGCGAGTGTCAGCTCCTGAGAATGTATGACTACTTCGTATGGTGCGTTTGGTGCAATCGCGCCGTTTCCGCTGCTTAGTATTTTAAGTGGCTGCTCTTTTGTTTGTGCCGCATTGTCAATGATTGTGTCA
Source organism: uncultured Candidatus Saccharibacteria bacterium (assembly GCA_964477925.1). Taxonomy (GTDB): domain Bacteria; phylum Patescibacteriota; class Saccharimonadia; order Saccharimonadales; family UBA4665; genus JAGXIT01. Next base: position 30,259 of record CAYZFT010000002.1, on the reverse strand, counting down.
AATATTATTTTCCGGGCCTCTGCTTCATCGGGGTTGCCCATGGTAACAAACGAGTCTTTGCTGTCTATGGCTAGCCTGTTTGCATTTGTCGGCTCTTTAGCCTCTTCGGTCAGACTCTTGGTGACATTTGCAATCGAATCAGCGAGCAACCGATGCCCTACTGTGGTCGGGTGGTAACTCTCGTTGCCAAAACCAAGCCGAATATGGAAAATAAACCCTCCGATTTTCACTGGCAACAAGGCAGTTGTATCATCACCAACAGTAAGGCCATTGACCCCATTATCGTTCTCATCGCAAAGTCGGTGACCATCGAGAGCTCTTGTGGTGTCAACGTAGATAGCGCCAGCTGATTCAGCAGCATTTTTAACCGTTGCGTTCAAATGAGCAATAAGACCAACTGCAAACAATCGTTCTTGGTCGTCAAAATGCACGTTGGCACCGCAATTTCCGGCCGCATTTATGACCTCGGGGTAACCAACTACATATAATTTTGTGCCACCGGGGCTTTCGCTCAGTATTTTGCTATATGTAGCGACCAACTCCTCGTGTTTGCCATATATGGTTTTGAGCAAACTTAGCCGCTCTGACTTTTTGTTGTAGCAGGGGTTACCGGCAATACTGAGCACGCAACGTTTCACTATATCCGAAAAGCCGATATCGTTGCCTCCGATAGAAAGTAGGATGGCATTTGGCTTGAGTTTTGATATATATTCTAGTTGCCTTATCACTCCAACTTCTCTAGTACTAACGACCTTATCAATATCATATTCATTCTGGGCCAACGGGTCTATAAGCTGGTTTAAGTAGTCAGAATCAACAATATTTCTCATTACCGCTCCGGAGCATGCTGCAGAACTATACTCTGTTGCATACTGCGTCCCGAGCAAGTAGGGGTACGACAATGCCGACTGGTGGCATTTGTTATTGCCAGTATCAGTACCATCAACATATGAGAACCCGCCTTCACCTGATATATACGAATCACCCATGGCCAAGAGTCGTATGGGCTCTACCCAAGGTTTTATGGTTGCCTCGTAAGCCGATGCTTTGAAGTCGGTTGCCGAGGCATAGTCATGTATCGCGCTAAAGGTTATTGTCTGACCGCCCTTGAAGCGAAGGTTGAGCGGGCGCTCAGGGTTGCCAGCCAGCTGATCTTTGATGCCCGCACTGTATTGCACGCCGCGCATTTTGCCCGTCCAGATGTTTTTATACTCGCAGCTGTTGCGTTTGGCGCTTGCTATCAGCAGTTGGTCTGTGCAGGTTGTGGTGTCATACACACGTAAGCCTTTTTCGAGCCCCGTAGCTGGTTTTTCGCTGTAGCCGCTTGCCACAAACCGCCCATCGTCGCTCACCGCCAAGTTGGCCGCACCAGGGGTCGTTTGGTCATAAATCGTGGCGCCGTTTAGGCTCGCAATAAGCTTGCCTTTCATCGTCTCGGTGTCAAACACCATAATGCCATCGCCCGTGCCAGCTATGGCCAGGGCAACCAGGTATTTTCCATTGCTAGAGAAAGCAAGCGTATCCACGGCAACACTTGCCGGCGCCCCGTTGCTAGCAAGAAGCTTAAAATCCCACGGCACGCTGTATGTATATTTCCCGCTTCGCCAGTCTAGCGAGCTGCGACTCAGCGTACGGTAGCCACCCACCGAATAACCAGAGGTTACAAAATACATCCCGCTGTTGCCGGGTGGCAGAAAGATAAAGTTGCTTCGCAAAATGCCATGCGTACCGTCATCAAACGTACCGTTGTAATACACCCCGAGCGGTGTCCTCACGACACAATGCTCCTCGACAAGGCCGGGTTTCTGCAGCATCTCACAATCTGTCGGTGTCGAGCGCGGCACGACACCACTCGCTAAATCCTCTGTTTTGATAACGGAGGGCACTTGGTCACTAAGCCACAGTGGCGCATCTGGCACTAGTGGAGTCAGGGCGTGAGTAGTCAACGGCACAACCGCCGCTACCAAACTCAAAACAAGCAATCCCGCCCGAGACAACTGTTTCCGTAGCACCAACACAACTCCTTAGCTACTTTGGCAAATCATACCGCAAAATGTCCCGTTGCGCAAGCATTTTATCGGCTGAATTATGGATGGTAAGGGGTTTATGGGCGGGCGTGAGTGCGGTGGATTTTGAGAATCTGGGTGGCGAGGTGTTCGGAGTCATGGCGGATGAGGGTACGTTTGATGGCCACATCGGCTTCACTTTGGGCGTGATGTTCATGCGAGAGTAGCCGCGCACCAAAGGCAGGGGTTGAGAGCTGAGCGAACCGAGCGCGAGTTGTTGCGACTGGGTACTCGCCTTCTGCGGCATACTTTTGGAGTAGCTCGTCTGATATTTTGTCGATATTGTACAGAACTGCGTCAATAGTACCAGCCCCAACCGCTTGCTCGAGACGCTGCACATAATCAACCACATGCCAGCCGGCCGTTTGGTGTGGCTTATTGACGAGATGTGCCACAAATATCACGTTAGCCGCGGTTTTTTTCAGCGCGTCGGTTATACCCTTGACCGAGTAGATTGGTAGCAGCGAATTATACAAGCCACCCGGTGCCATAACTACGATATCGGCCTTCATGATTGCCTCGATGGCCTTTGGGTTAGCGGTCGAAAGCGGCTCGAGCCATACGCGAGCATCTTTGTGGTTGACTGGCCTGACTTCTATGTGCCGCTCGCCTTCGACGCGTTCGTCGCCGTCCTGCATGACAAGCCGATGGTTGCCAAGTACTGCCGGCACAACTCGGCCTCTGATGCGTAAAATTTTACTTGCCACTTCGAGTGCTTTTTCAAAGCTGCCGTGCTGCAGCTCGAGCCCCGACAAGATGATATTGCCAAGTGACTGACCGGCCAGTCGACCCTCATCAAATCGATAGTTGAACAGGTCACGTACCTCAGGTCGCTCGCTCAGAGCCACAAGGCACTGCCGAGCATCACCAGGCGGCAAAACACCAAGCTCATCACGGAGCGCCCCTGTTGAGCCACCGTCATCACACATGTTTACGATAGCAGTAATTTTAGTAGTAAGCGTTTTGAGCGCACTTAAGACGACGAAGCTGCCCGTCCCACCGCCGAGTACGACGATACGCAATGGTTTTGCGGCACGAGACGCTTCCACTGCAGCCTACTCCTCGGCTAGTTTCAGCACAATGTGTCGGTCGCGGCCTTCGCCAACCGACTCACTGACAAGCCCTGCTTCTGAGGCAACGCGGTGCACCGTGCGACGGTCAGCGGCGTTCATCGGCTTCAGCTCATATGGTTCGCCGCTATCTTTGACCCGCTTAATCCATTCCTCTGTTGTCTCGGCCAAGCGCTCGGCGCGCTGCTTTTTGTAGTCGGCAACGTCAACGTTAACTCGGCTGTGGGTATAATTTTGGTTCTTGAGCGCACTACTCACCAAGAACTGCATCGAGCGCGTCGTGTCGCCGTGTTGCCCAATCAAAAAACCATTCAGGTGGGTTGACGGGATGTTCAACTCTATGACCTCACCGTCCTCACTCGTGGCATAGATGTCAGTATTGAGGCCGAAAAATGACAACAGGTCTTCGAGATACTTCTTGGCGTACTGAATTGCCGCCTCTATGTCGTTATTTTCCATTGATATCACCTCCTTCGTTTTTTAGCGCCCTTCTTATTTTTGGGAGTGGGTTTTTTGTTTTGAGGAGTAGATACGATTTCGGCTTCAGCGATTTTAGAGAGGTCGCGGCTTGGCTTAGCGTTTGGCTCATCGGCGAGCGCTTCCATCTCTTCTTCATCCTGACCAAGCACAGCGCGTTGTTGTAGGTATGCAACAATACTACCGACCAGCCAGTATAGGCTAAAGGCGGCGGCGATGTTAATAGTAAAAACAAAGACCATAGCCGGAATCAAATAGACGGTAAAGCGACCAACTGCGGCATTCACCTCAGCGCTTTCGGCTGGCTTGCCATCACTCGCTTGCCTTAAAATGTCGCGGAATTTTGGCGTATCTTTACCGGCCGGCATAATCTGCTTACTCGTCTTATACTGCATGTAGGCGCTACCGGCCACCAACAAGAGTGCGGGTAGATACAGCCCTGTCGGCCCAATGGCGGGGCGAGACAGGTCAACAAGCCCAAGAAGTGTGTCGTCGAACTCTTTAATGTTGCTCGCAAGGTGCTTAAGCCACTCGCTGTGCTGTAAAAAGCCGTAAGCCATTTCGTATATCTGGTGCGGGTCCTTAATGACCTTCGACAAGCCACTGTACAGACCAATCAAAACCACCATCTGCACAATTAAGATTGGCAAAGTACCGAAAGGGTTCACACCCTTCTCTTTGTACAACTCCATCATCATGGTTGACTCTTTTTGGCGGTCGCCGGCCGCTTCTTTTTTGATACGCTTGAGCTCGGGCTGCAAAGCACGCGTAATCTTGGTCTGGTGCAGCTGTTTTTTGACGAGCGGCCACAGCGCAAGGCGCACGATGATTGTGAAGATAATGAGTGCCACGCCAAAATTGTGCCCCGGTATAAACGAATAAATCAGGACAAGTAGGTTAAATAGTGGCTGGACAACAAAGGTCTGAAACATGTAAATTCCTCGTTTGTTCTAGTTTACCACGCCAGAGGGGTTTGCCGCACGCCAAAAATGTGGCCTTTTGAGACTTTTACTTGACCGTAGCAACCCAGCCTAGCTATTATGCGCAAGTTTCGCCTTTAAAAGCAGCCCCACGATTAGTTGTCGCAACTGTTCGGCTGGCATCGTAGCAACCGACTCGTCGTATATCATGAAGGCAAAATCGACTGGCGCCGTAGGCCCAACGTGGGTACGGATAATTTCATACACGCGACGGCGTATGCGGTTGCGCACCACGGCAGATTTGTGCACTTTCTTGCTTACCACAACGGCCGCGCGGTAGCTCGTACGCTTCGTATTGGCAACATATTTTAGACTCACCCCACGTCCACGCAAAACAATCGCCCTACTGTGTAGGTATTGCAGGCTGCTATGCCCATGGAATCGGTGGCTTGCGCTAATCATGCCGTTGTCGCGAGGCTACAGGCTCGGGCCGCATTTGAGGCATGGGGCGCCAAGCTAAGCTGCTACTTTCTTGCTGTTTAATTACTGAGCGAGACGGGTGCGGCCTTTGTTGCGGCGTCGCTTTAACACAAGGCGACCGGCGCGGCTCGACATCCGCTGCAAGAAACCGTGCACTTTTGCGCGGTGGATTTTTTTGGGTTGAAAAGTTCGCTTGGGCATAATGACTCCATTATAGATTAGTAGTTAGCTTGGTTAAAATTATAGCACATTTTTGGGGTTTGGCTGGTCTTGTTGGTGAACATCGCTGTCCGACCTGCTCAAGAACAGCATTACTCGGGCGCACATTCGTATCATCGAGATGCTTATGGCCGAGTCACCCCTGATAGCTCTTCGGTCGTTAGTATAGCAGCTTATCCACTGATATCCAAACTTTTTCCACAGTTTAACAGATTAGGTGCCCTGCTGTGGATAATTTTACCCTGTGTGCTATTTTTCGCCTTGGCAAGGAGTTGTAAAAGCTACTGTGGAAAACTTTCGCGTGGACCGCTATAGTTATGCACAGCTACAAAACCTTGGAGGGGTATGGCAACAACCGTTGATTTGGATAGAATCTGGCAATCAGTGCTCGGCGACGTCGAGATATCTTTGTCGCACGGCAACTACATAACCTGGTTCAAAAACACCAGCCTCTTGAAGCTTTCTGATGATGGCATGACTGTTGGTGTACCAAACATATTTAGCAAAAGCCAGCTTGAGAAGAAGTACGCGGCACTACTCCACGAAGTTTTAGAACGCAATAACCTGCCTACTACCGGCATTATTTACAAAATATATACACCCGCTAGCGGTCCTGTGGCCGAGGGTCCTACCTCTCAGCAACCAGTAGCGCCCGAGACACCACGCCAATCAAGCCTCATAACCGCCGCGCAAAAAAGCCCACTTACCCACACGTACCGACGCGGGATTAACCATGATTATACCTTCGAAAGCTTCGTTGTCGGCTCGGGCAACGAGCTTGCCTATGCCGCATGCCAAGCTATTGCCGCCGACCCGGGGACCAAATACAACCCACTGTTTCTCTATGGCGGCGTTGGTATTGGCAAAACACACCTCATACAAGCAGTTGGCAATGCGGTGCTCGCCCAGAAACCAAACGCCCGCGTTGTCTATGTGACGAGTGAACAGTTTGTGCAAGAGTTTGTTGACGCCTTGCGCTTTAAGAAAAACACCGATTTTGCGGGGTTTTATCGTAACGCCGACGTACTCATCATCGACGACATACAGTTCATCGCCGGCAAAGAAAAGATACAAGAAGAGTTTTTTCACACCTTCAATGCACTGCGCCAAGCCGACAAACAGATTGTGCTTAGCAGCGACAAACCACCAAAAGACATCTCCGCGCTCGAAGACCGCCTGCGTAGCCGCTTCTTGTGGGGCATGACCATCGACATGCAGAACCCCGACTTCGAAACCCGCTGCGCTATTCTGCAAATGAAAGCCGAGAGTCGCTCGTTCAACCTCCCTGGTGACGTCACCGAATATCTTGCCACTAACGTGCAGACAAACATTCGTGAGCTTGAGGGTGCTCTCAACCAACTGCTCGCCATCTGTGAAATGCGGGCCGTTGAACCAACGCTCGTTTTGGCACAAAATGTAATCGGTGCCGCCAGAACTCGCCCAAAACATCTCAGTGCAAAACAAATCATAGAGGTTTGCGCCAAGCATTTTCAGATTTCTGTCACCGACATTTTAAGCCCAAAGCGCGACAAAGACATCGTGCGGCCACGCCATCTCGCCATGTACCTTATGCGCAGTGAGTTACATCTCAGCTTTCCTAAAATCGCACAGGAGCTCGGTCGTAAAGATCACACCACCGCGATGCACTCGGTCGAAAAACTAGAACAAGCAATCCAAAACGACACCGAGACTCGTGAGGCATACCACGCAGTACGGGAGCAGCTTTATGCATAGCAAAAAACCGGTCTGTGGGTACGCTGTGTATAAGTACAGGGTAACCAGGGGGTCTAGCCCGGCTTCTAAGCGCAGTCTTAATGGGGCTGTGCAAAAGCTCTGGTTTATACCCACCTTACTGAACAGTTTTTATACTCGGTTTTGCACACTAGTTTTTGACTTTCATCTCTGTTTTAGTAACCTTTTCCACCTTTTCCACATCACCTATAATAACCACTTCTTTTTAAATGAAACTAACTTGTAATATAACGAGGGGGATAACTCATGAAACTTAAAGTAACTCAAGAAAATCTCAGTAAGGCGCTTAATTACGTTGCACGTGTTGCAAGTACAAGAAGCACCTTACCGATACTTAGCAATATATTGCTTAAGGTACAAAAGAACCAACTTTCTGTTGCTGCCACTAATCTCGACATCGCCATCAAGAGTCATGTTGGGGCACAAGTGCAAACCGATGGGGCTATCACTGTACCCGCAAAACTCATCCAGGACCTCATTGTCGGTTTACCGAGTGGGGTGATTGAGCTCGAGCAAGATGAACAGCGGCTTAAGGTGACAACCGACCAATACAAATCGGTTATTAACGGCGTTAGCGCCGACGAGTTTCCGGTGATGCCGGCAATCGAGAACGGCAATACTCTAATCATTGCGGCGCCTCTCTTGAAACAAGGTTTGCAACAAGTGTTGATTGCGGCGTCAAACGACGAGAGTCGACCGGTGCTGACGGGGGTATTACTCCATGCAGTCGACGGGCACCTGTATATTGCGACAACCGACAGCTACCGGTTGGCCGAGAAGCGGCTAGTTGCTACTACTGATGATGTTTCATTGCTCATCCCTGCTACCGCCCTGCACGATGTTCTCCGTATTATTGGTGATTTTAGTGGTGAGGTCCAATTGACCTATGATGAGCAACAGGTGCAGTTTTTGGCCGGAGACGTCGAGCTGGTTGCCCGCCTGATTGAGGGCAAATACCCTGACTACCGTAAGCTCATCCCCTCAAAATTTGAAACGGTAGCGACGATTTCGCGCAGTGAGCTCGTTAATATTGTTAAGGTGACAAGTTTGTTCGCCCGCGAAAGCGCCGGCAGTATCATCCTGAGTGTTGATGAAGCGAGCGAAAGCATTTGGATACGCGCAGTTGCCTCGCAGCTCGGCGAAAACAACGCTACCGCCAAAGTTGTCGCAACCGGTTCGGGCTCTATCACCCTCAATTCGCGCTACCTTCACGATGCCCTCCAGGCGCTCACTGGCAAGGAAGTAACCATTAGCTTTAATGGCAAAGTCGACCCAGTGCTAATAGTCGACCCAGCGGCCGACGATTACCAACACATCATAATGCCCCTGAAATCCTAAAAGGGCGCAAGATAAAAGTTATAAAGTTCATAAAGTTGAAAGTGGTAGCTTATGCACATGAGTGGTAGAGTTAGGTTATGACAATAGAGCGGTTTGAGGATATTATTGCTTGGCAAAAAGCGAAAATACTAACCATTGAGATATACACAATTCTTAGAGAAACTAAAGATTATGGCTATCGCGAACAGATACAGCGCGCAGCTGTGTCGATTATGAATAATATCGCCGAAGGTTTTGAAAGACGAAGCAACAAAGAGATGAAGCAATTTTTATTCATCGCTAAAGGTTCGTGCGGCGAGGTGCGCTCCATGCTTGAGCTTGGCGGTGAGCTCGGTTATTTTTCTAAAAAACAAACCACAAACCTTATTGCCACTTCACTAGAAGTATCTAAAATGTTATCAGGTCTAATAAAACGGCTCTAACTTTATGAACTTTACTAACTTTATAACTTTTAACTCCCCCTATGCTTGCTAGTTTACGCTTGCAGAATTTTCGGTCGTACGTTGATGCTTCGTTTGAGTTTGGGGAGCGGGTTAATATTATTGTCGGGCCAAACGGCAGTGGCAAAACGAACTTACTGGAGGCGGTTCAGGTTTTGGCGGTCGGCGGGTCATACCGGGCACATGATGCCGAGCTGCTGCACCACGGTGCACCCTGGGCAAGACTTGACACCACCCTGCTTGATGGTGGCTGGACCCGTACGGTTAAAATATTGGCCGAGCCCCGGCCGACTAAGACGTTTGAGGTACAAGATAAGTCGTATGTGCGTCTTACCCAACAACATACTCTCCCCCTCGTATTGTTTGAACCAAACCACCTACAGCTACTACACGGTGCGCCTGAGCTGCGGCGGAGCTACCTTGATGACATCCTCGAGCAAACCAAGCCCGGTTACAGCAGTTTTCGCCGAAACTACCGACGAGTACTGTCACAACGCAATGCCCTGCTCAAACGTGGCCACGTGACCGTTGGTGAGCTTTTCCCGTGGGATTTGCGGCTGAGTGAGCTTGGCGCGGTCATGGCCAGGGCACGAGCCGAGCTGATTGATATGCTCAGGCCAAAACTCACTGAGCTGTATAAAACACTATCCAAGAGTAAAACAGTTGTGGTGTTACGGTACGAACCACAATTCCCTGTTGAGAGTTACGAAACCAACCTGCTAAACAAACTCGAAACAGCACTCGAGCGAGACGTGGCCCGCGGTTTTACAGCGTATGGTCCGCACCGCGAGGACATGGTGGTTCTGGTTGACGGGCGGTCGGCGGCAGATGTGGCTTCGCGCGGCGAAACCCGGACTATCATTTTAGCGCTTAAGATTCTTGAGCTTGAACTTATCGAGGAAGCTCGCGGCATAACACCAATCTTGCTACTCGACGATGTGTTTAGTGAGCTCGACGGGGCTCGTCGCCGCGCATTAACCAGCTACCTGCAAGCGCACCAAACATTCCTCACAACGACCGACGCGGACGTCGTTATCAAACACTTCACCGATAGTACAATTCTTCCGTTGGGGTAACGTGATTGTTTTGATACGCATTTGCTGCGTCGATAAACTCACGAGGGGTGTCCGGGTAGTCGGCGGTGGTAAAAATGATACCTGGTGACAACATAACAATCCAGGAGCCTTGTTTTTTTTGCAACCCCACAACAAGTGTGTCGCTCGATTCGTCATCTACCGAACCCTTGTATTTAAGGGTTGTAAAATACCATTCGCCATAATGTGACAACTGACCACGCTCAACCGAGTAGAGCTTATTAATAGATGTGCCAGACCCCAATATGGCTGAATTGATGGCACCTATCTCACTCTCGAGCATCTGCGCTAATTTTGCAGCTGAGTAGTCAGGGTTGATGTTTATAGATGTAGCATCGGGGATTATGGCCATATTGCCACTCGAATAACCCTCAGCTCCTAGAAAATTCAGAGAATACGCTTTGCCTTTTTTAAGGCGTATTGTTTTGGTAGAACCACTTTTTTCAGTTCCAGATTTGGTTGTGTTCTGTTTGGCGATACTGAATGAAACGACATTTTTGGCGTGAACCGAAACACTTCGCGTTGAAATGAAATAATACATAGTAAAACCAACCACCCCAACTACTACCCCAATTATGATGGTACCCAAAATGAGTCTATTACGGTTTTGGTACACCTATATATCCCCCTGGTTGGTTGGGTTGTTAAAATCCTCGAAGCGAATCATCAAATCCGCTGGGTCAACACCCTGCTCTCGAATCCACCGCAAAGCTTTTATGCGCCCGTTTGGTGTACTATTTCTAATGATTATCGTAGCTTTCAATGCTGTCTCGGAAGCAAAATCAAAATTTATGGAAAACGGTCCCATAATGTCATCGTAGGGCAGCTTTGCTAATAAAGGGTTGGTCTTTTCTATGGCAAGCGCATGGTCTTGCACTACTCGCGAACCCACTTCTTCGAACTTGGTCTGATTTTCCTCCGCCCATTTCAATGCCTCATCTGAGACAGGGCTTAGTACAAGCCCTACGTACTGCCGCGACTTTGACACAGCTATTTCTGACGAGGTACTTTGAAAGCCCTTCATGGTTGCCGTGAATACATAACTTCCTGGTTTGAGGTATATTCGAGATGATGATACTTGTCTACCGTTAAGCTCTACTCGTGCATCTTCTGGCACGGTTCGTATCACTACGCCGACTTCTCCCCGATGTATAAACGAATTATATATCCCCCAAAAAGCCAGGATGAGCATCACTAAAAGTACTGCCCTAAAGATAAATCGCAGCCGCTTATTATAGTGCATTACTCCCCCCCATATATCTATAATAGATTGCACCATGACCATTGTTGTAGCTAAGTGAATTGATATTCCGTGGGGCACTACTCTCTTCCCCGCTCCGTAGTGCGGCTTCAACGATTGGATATTTGAACCCAGGCACAGCACTTCCGACATACATGAATGTGTGCCCGCTAAAAATACCTATGTCACCAAACTTAACTTCGGAAAAAGGCACCTGTCTGTATAACTCGGTGTGCTTCTTGAGGTATATCATTTCTACCCCGGTGTTTCCCCCGCCACCATAGTTCGGGTCGCGTCCACTGTCTTGCATAAGCCGAGTGATGAATCCGCCGCAGTCATCGCCATTAGAGCCGCCGATATATTTGCCTGCGGCTTTTGCGGCGGTGATAGCGGCTTGGTACGCTGGAGTTTGCTCACTTGTAGGTTTGTGGTCTGGCGTTGGCCAAGCGTATTTTTGGATTAGAGCAATCAGCCCTGCGTCGCTAGGGTCGGCGGCACTAACTGAAGGGGCACAACCGGTGCTTGCTAAGCTGGTCGCTGCAGCCATCGACGGGTCTGTCGCGGAGTTAGTTTCGGTAGCAGTGGGGCTGCTCTGCCATGTGTTTGAAACATAGTTATTCGATTGCTTAGTGTCCAAATATGACGTTTGAGCAGCTTGTTCATATTTCTCTAGTGCAATGTTGGCAGCGGCTTCTCGCTTACCCAAGTTAGGCCTCCCCGCCCCTTCCATTTTATCTTCAAAGTAGGCGACTGCTTCCTTAATGGTTGTCTGATTGAAGTCTTTGAACATGTTGCTACTTGAGGTTGGCGATTCGTTTTTCATGTGCCACAAGACAAGCATAAGCTGTGTGTTCATGTCGCTGATTGAGCCCGTGATACCAGCCTTCTTTTGATAGTAAATCGCCCGAGCCCCATGATCCCACTGTATGATTCCCCATGCGTGCCCGACTCCGACTGCCCCATTCTTTTCGGCTGCCACTTTTGCTTGCTCGGGAGTAGGTATCGTCATAGGGTCACTAATATCTCTTTTGGGGTCCTGTGACGCGAGAGGGTTCCCCCCTGATTCGCCGGCAATATTACCGACAACTGCTGCCGCTTGGATCTGCGTCAGGCCCTTTCCGCGCAACCACGTATATATGTATTGTAATCGCTCTGTTGCGCTGGCATCTAGGGCTAGTGAACTCTCGGATGAGCTGGTAATGCTACAATCGACCTGGGTGCTGTAATAGCCGCCGCCCATAGAGAAGTTATATTTGTCTGCCTCCGGCA
>CAYZFT010000002.1:0-17794 GCA_964477925.1 uncultured Candidatus Saccharibacteria bacterium | reverse complement strand
TGGGTGCTGTAATAGCCGCCGCCCATAGAGAAGTTATATTTGTCTGCCTCCGGCATTAACTGGGCGCTAACCACGGGCTGTGCGTTCGTAAGTATCAAACAAAGCAGCGTCAACAGTACCATGCTCTTGCCGGTACCGCTGCGCAGAAGGCTAAACCGCACTGCCGCCACCTACGTATTTAAAATGCCACATTTCGGTCTTGACGGTCCAGGTCTTGAAGCCGAAGCTGCTTGCGTTATCAATCATCCAATTACACATCTGTTGCTCTTCTGTGCTCAAGGTTGGTCGGCCGGGTACTACGGTAAAATCACACCCTCGAAGCTTGTTGCTATTAGGGCCAAGGTCTGCCGCCAAGCCCCAGCCATGGTTTGACGTACCGACGTCTGCCGCGCTTTTTCCGTATTTCGCTTTGGCGTACTTTTGACCGGCAATATCGCGGTAGCAACTCTGGAAGTACATGTCTTGTTGGTACTTCTGTTTAAAGGCATTATTAAACGCCTCGAGTGCGTCGGCGGCGTTTGGTTGCATGTAGGGCAGGCTCATCTCGCTAACACACTGGTGGCTAACCTTTTTCATGTCACCGACCGGAATAGCCCCGTTGGAATGAGAACTTATCCATGCCTTGCTATCAAAGGCGCCAGATTGAGCGCCAGAAGAAAGGGTGGTCAACTGCCCCGTGGCGCCGTTCGAGCCATACCCCGCTGTCGCGCAAGCATCTTTGTCGGTTGCATCAGCGGTGTCGTTGTTGGCAGATTCACAAACCTGTGCAGCCACTAAAGGCTCAAGATGGTTGTATGATTGCAGCGCAACCCAATTTTTGTCACTAGCCAGGTTGTTACATTCTGGCGGCAACCGCCCAACCATGAATTGCGTGTATGCCGGCATCTCAGCTACGATGCTAGTCGTCCACAGGCCCTCGGCGTCCTTAACATACTCAACATCACGGCAGGTTTTCATCAGCCCCATATATTTTCCGCCTTCGGGGCCATCAAGTACTGCATCGGCCGCCGTGCCGTCATCTGCCAACACTGCCGCAGACTGCCCAATGCACCCCCGTTTATTTAGCTTGCAGGGGTCAAAGTACGACCGAGCGCTTGCGCGGGGTGTCACGATGGTCCCAAAAGTGCTTTTTATGGTACTGCCGATGTCCACAAAGGAGCTTGCCATCCTCGAGAACGTGTCTGTCAGGGTGGCTCCGCCGTTCAATGCAACTTTGTTGGCAAGTGATTTTGAATCATAAACATTAAATAGCTTGTAAGCCAAAGACTGGTTTGTAAATTCAGCCTGCGCTGCATTTGTGTACTGCATATTTAGGTTATTATGCTCTTCGGACGTTTGTGGGTCACCACCCGAAACCCATGCTTTTGTTCGATCAAGGTTAAAGGCGCCTTCACCGGCTATGTTGTATAGCTGAGCGGGGTCAAGATTTTTTACATCAAGCGGGCCTCCGGCTGCAAGTGACCCCATCGCCTCGGCGCCAAGAAATAGCCCGATACCTATTGCCGCACCTCCGATTGTTGTCAGCACGCCGCCAGAAAGGACGCCAAGCGCCACACCGCCCACGGTTAGCGCAAGACCCGTGAAGCCACTACAAACCTCGTTTATGACTGCCGCGCTAGCACTCGTAAAAGCATTTTCAATATTCTGCGCCGCTTTGTTGTCGGTGCGGCCGGCAGCAATGGCGTGAGCGTCGATGAGAGGAGTACCGCCGGGTGTACCGTTGACAGCGTGCCATGCGAGCGAATCGCCAAAATCACTCAGCTTGCCAGTTTTTGCATCACGACGATTGAGCAGCTGCATAGCCGCATCGATGCTCACGCTATCAATATCGGGCTGTTTTAACGCGACCACTTGGTCCGACATGCTTACAAGGCTGTTCGCAACTCGTTCAGATGGTTGTATGAAGTTTTGAATCCCTGCGCTGTTTTGGGCATTTATAAAAGCGTTGACCATACAGACGCCGCCCACGACCATCATGGCGCCACCAGTTACCTTGCCGCTCGGTGACTGCAAGAAGTCATTGGTCTTGCCTTTCATCCCCCTGAATGCTTTCACCAGTTCAGATTGGTTCAGCTTGGCGGACCCAGCAGGCTCAGTTGCGTTACCGTTCTCTTGCGTGGCGGTTACGGTAATGTCTTCTGCCAAGGCGTTGCCTGAAGTTTTTTTATAGAAATCTTCGAGCCAAGCAAGTGTCTTTTCAATCTTGGCGGTTTCAAGGTCGGTAACTTTTTTTTGCAGTTCTTTTAGGGGGTGAAAACCAAGACCAAGCTCTGGGGTTAGCCGCCTAAGAGTTATCTTTGAAGAGAAGGTTTCGATGGCGCCGCTCTCTGCCAGCACACCCTTTAGCAGTTTGTTCTGCCCCCACTGTGTTCTGCTTAGGTCTACGACGTCATAGACACCGCCGATACGCTGGCCATCTTCAAAAATCATCGGCTCTTCGACCGTGGTAATTTTTAGTTTCTTTGCATCATAATTTTCTTCTAGATATGTTTTAAGGTCATTAGCATTTTCGATACCGCGAAACTGGTTGCTCTCTGTCGGCACGATGCTGAAACCCTTGTAACGCCCCGTCCCATCGGTCAAAAATCGGATGCCTTGTTTATCTAAACCGTTCAGTAATTGCGTTTGTCTCCTGATTAGAAACTTACCGAGTTTGGTCTTTGGTTTTTTGCTAACGAGCTCACAACTTGTCCCAAGGCATTGCTGTCGAACGCCTTTGGCTACGTTGCCATCCCAATAGTTGCCGAGATGTACTTCGCCCGCAGCGATTTGCGCACCCATATAACCCGTAACCAGCCCAGTCCCGGCCGAGCGGATTGCCGAAATGGGCATGGTTATGGTGAGGAGTAAACCGATAACAATAACTAGTAGTAGCGAGGCTATGCCAGCACCCATGACATATTTTTTATTACCAATTCCTCGCCCGCGCGAAGCCAATTGGCTAAGTGGGGGTGGTTTTATACTTGGCTTAGCGCCAGTCTCAGCCCCCGTGAAGCCTTCTCCGACTTGGTCACTAGCCGGAGGGTCGTTTTGGCTGGCTGCCTGCTGTTCGTCAGACTCGGCTTCGTTTGGTTGTCTGCTCGAGTCGGGTGCGCCTCTTTCTTTATCGGCCGTTTCTTCGTCTGCGTCATAGAGGTGGTTAGTCGGTGCGCCACGACTGTTGTCCCACTCCTTGGGTCGCTCAAAGTCTGGTCCCCTCGGAGTGTTCTGTGGGCTTTCTGGGTCGTATACATCTGGCATTGGCACTTACCTCACGACAGGTTATTCATGCTCCCGGGATAGAGCTGGTTACTGAGGTCGATGGTGCCCTGTGGCTCACTGAAATCACCCTGCTTAATGGCACGTACCTGCTGCGGGTTAGTTGTGATGAGGCTTGTTTCGGTTGGGCTGGCGACAACCTGTATATGCACGTGGTTTTGCCCGGCAAAGAAGAGTCCTTGGCCAACCGGGAACTGCGCAAGGCGCTTTTTCTCTTCGCTCGTGAGCTTGAAGACATCAGACAGTACGTCTATGGCGCTTGAGGACTGCTTGAGCAGTATTTGCATGCTGGCGTTGGCGACGATGGCACGACCCATACGACTGCCCATAAAGTCCTCGACGTCTTGGGTGATGGTGGTGATACCGAGGTTGTACTTGCGGGCGCGCTTGGCGAGGCTAAAGAGGAAATTGGCACTGTCTTCGTATTTCATCAGTTGCCAGGCCTCATCGACAACCAAGATGCGGCGCTTTTGGTCGCTCTTGGTTTTGTTCCAGATATAGTTAAGCACGATGTACATGGCGACGGGTCGCAGCTCGTCCTCGAGGTCGCGGACGTTAAACACAACCATTGGGTTGTTGATGTCGATATTGCTCTGTTGGCTAAAGATGCCGGCAAAGGTGCCGCTGGTGTACTTACGGAGGCGCTGAGCGAGTTGTGGGCCGTTGCCCCCCATGTGCAAGAGCGTGTCATACAGGTCGCTAATGGTCGGCGGCGTTGCCGAATGGGTCAGTGGATCTTGCGTGATACCTGCCTTGCCGTAGGTGTTAATGAGGGCTTCGTCGAGATCGGCTTCCTCGCTCGGCGCGAGTGCTGGCATGACCATCGCATTGCCGCCAACCATCTGTGATTGTGCGCCGCCCATCATCAGACGCAGTAGGCCATGTAGCGTTATGAGGTTGCTGCGTAGCGCGTTGTCGGCCTCCTCGGTGTCGACAACTTTGGGCAAGTCAAACGGGTTAATACGAGTTGTACTGTTAAGGCTCAGTCGTACATAGGCACCACCGACGGCATCGCACATGCGCTCATACTCATTCTCTGGGTCGATGATGATGATTTCGGTGCCAAACATCAGGCTACGCAGCGCTTCGAGTTTAACGGCAAATGATTTACCTGCGCCAGACTTGGCAAAGACGACCGAGTTGCCGTTTTCGAGCGAAAACCGATCGAAAATAACCAGGCCGCTATTGTGCATATTGATGCCATAAAGTATGCCGTTGTCTTGAGTTAGGTCGGCGCTCGTGAAGGGGAAGCTAGTGCTGATAGCGCCGGTGCTCATATTGCGTCGAATCTGTAAATCGTCAGTGAACTGTGGTACGACACTATTGAGCCCCTGCTCTTGTTGTGACGTAGCGGGCTTGCTGTAGATTAGCTGTTGGCCAAGCATGCTTTCAACCTTGTGGGTAACATATTCGAGTTCGTCGATGCTGCTGCCATAGATGGTAAAGTAGAGCCCAAAACGGAAGAAACGTTCTTCGCCCACTTGGAGCTTGTCGCGCATTTCCTCGGCATCCAGGATTGCGGCTTGCTTGGCTGGGTCACGGACACGACCTTTTTCGGCGTCAATTTGGAGCCCTGCCTCGAGCTGGGTGACCTTTTTGCGCAAGTTGTCGAGCACAATCTGACTTTCAACCGGATAAACATAGATAGAGATGTCGATAACTTCATCGAGATTTACCATGCTACTCAGCCAGCCGGTGAAAATTTGCCTTGGGTAGCCATAGACGTAGTAGGTGCGAGCGAACCGTGTGCCAATCTGGAAATAATTGCCATAAAACTCGATACTGCTTGGAGCGATAAAATCTCGGAGGGCGGTGACACCCTTGCGGAACGCTTCGGCTACCTCTGCTTGTTCACGGGCTTGCTGCTGCTGGGCGAGGAGTACGGGGTCGATTTTTTGCCTAGCCATGGAGACTCCTCGGGCTTAGGGCGTAGGGCGTAGGGTATGGTAACAAACGTTCGATAACCACCATAAACCCGACCCAGCTATACCCCATACCCCATACACCATACACCAGCCAGCTCATTGCAGCTCCCTTTGTAGGTGTGCTTGTTGTGCCATGCCCTGGCCCTTGGTCACAACATCGGCAGTCAAGTCGTTAAAATTCTTGAGCTGCTGGCGTGTTGCGGTGTCTGGGTTGTAGGTGTCATAGTACAACTCAATCAGTTCTTGGGTGTCGAGCGGCAAGCCTTGTATGCCGCATGGCTGCAATCCGCCGAGCACAGCCTGGACGCGGTTGCGCAGCTCGACTTTAGTTTTTTCGAGGTCGACATCGTTGACGACGACGTGACTTTCTTTGGTGCTGAAGAGCCCCACTAGACCGCCAAAAAAATTCTTGTTTTGGCTGGTCGCAAGCACGGGGTTGCCAACGGGAAAATAAGGTATAACGACATAAAACTTTTTGTCCATGATGTTTGTCTGCATGGCGAGTTGGTCGATGTAGTTTATGTAATCCTCCATCAACATAGCCAATAGCATATTGTCGTGCTCGGTACGGATTTTATCGAGTCTATTGATGTAGGGCTGCAAGTCAACTTTTTGTGAACGCAAAAAAATCTGCACCGGGAAGTACAGCGAATTTAAAAAGCCTTGGTATGCGTACTCGACACTCTCTTGTTCTTGAGGGCTCATGAGGTCGAAGTTGATGCTTTTGACCATGACGACTGCGCGGTATGAGCCGTCGTTCATAATGACGATACCGTCACGAATCTCAGCAATCTGGAGTGTGTTTTGGGTGCTGTTAGGATTTGTTTTAGACTGTATGGCTGGAGTTTGGCCAGGCACCGTTGTCGTTTGCTGCATTGGCGGCGCAAAAGCCGGCTGTGCCATGCCCTGCCTTGGTGTGCTTGCGTACTGTTGTTGGTTTGGGTTCATACGGGTTCCACCTGTCCGATGCCGTTTTTTGTCATTATCATCGCAGTGATATTACCACCTCATTATCATCGGCAAGTGTCTGCTTGGCCTGCCTAGCCAATGTGTCAATAGTGAGGTCATTACTACGGCTAAAATTCATTATAGCAGCCTGTTTCTCTGCTGTCACGGTGTCCGTGGCTGTCTTGGACTCTGCCAAGCGGCGGTTTTTATTGTCCTCGGCTGTTGCGGCTAGACGGGCTTCTTCCTCCAACTGCTCAGGCGTTTTGAGGGACTTAAGGTGGTCATAGGCGGCATCCTGTTGGTCTTCTCGGGTCTTTATGGCCTCAAGCAGCGCAGTCTCGTCATCGGTTGGGTCACCTGCCTGCGGGACGATAGATACCATTGGGTCAATCGGTGGGGCGCTTTGGTCAGTCGTGGGAACGTCCTGTGGATTGTCACTTGTCGCCGAATAGAGTGGTGTGGTTGTAGCTGGTTGTTGGGCAAACCAAAAATCGGTCGCTGGTTGCACTGGTTGGCTTGCAAGCGGTGCTCCTGGACTGGGCTGTACTTGCGCGGCGAAGCTCGGAACCACCGGAAGTGATGACAGTGGCTCGGCGGCGATAGCTGGTTGGTCCTGCGTAGCAGAATCCTGCGCCGGTAGTGTACTTGGAGGCTCTGGTAAAGAATCGTTCATGCGTTCCACAAGCGCTTTGTGGTATTCGCTTGCCGCTTCGTCAATCATTGTATCAAAGGTGTGTGCGACTGGGTTCGCTTCTTCGTCGAGTATATCGTCACCAGGCCGGATATCTAAGACTGTATCTTCTTGGGGCCCGGACGAAACATCAAACAAACGATCAGATACCGAGTAGCTTGGACCCATCGCCGATACATTTACGTTGACGTTTTTAACCGCCCAACCACGACTATCGAGCGTGCTGGCAAGTGCATGTAAGCGACTACTTACTTCACGCTGGCTCAGGCCGTTAGTATAAACACGTTCTTCGTGTTTTGGCGCGGTCACGGTCACAAGCTCAGTCATACCGGTTTGGTCCCATATGCGTCGTCGTGGCTTGAGGAAAAACCGTAGCTTTGCTAATGCCCAGACTTCAGTTGGCTGGTCGCCGCCCCATGGTATGGCCAAAAAACCAACAAATAGCGCAATCGGTACGAGCAAAATCAAAAAATACGGCATATTATTCATGACGGCGATTCCGCTGAGGTACACACAGAGGAGTGTCACGAGGCCATAGATAAATTGCCACAGCGTCAGTGGTCCAACGAGTTTATCCTCGGCTTCAATGTCTTGGAGTACTTTATACGTTGCCATCGCTAGTATTATAGCTTATGGTTGTAAAATCGCCCACAAAGAACACTCGCAAATGGTATAGCAGGTACCTGGTAGCCGTAACCACTCGCGTACATGACATAACGACTAATTTGTCAGAGGCTCAGAGTGATGTTTTCTTAGGCGACCGTAGAAGACCGTCGGCACCACAGCGAGGAGCGCTGCCACTGCCATAGCGTAAAAAGCAGGCGCGATGCCAAAACGGTCAGACAGAATGCCAATAATCAGCGGGCCAATCACATCCCCTACTCCGCCCATAAAGCCTGCAATGCCATAGGCTTTTTCGTATTGCCCGTGGTGTTCGACAGATTCGGCTACCATTGTCCCTATAACGGGGGTTGTCCCTTTCGTGAATGCTCCGAGCAGCAGGGAGCAGACGAGTATTGCAACCACATGAGAGCTGTTCGCCAACAATACAATTAGAATGGCCATACTTAGCTCAGCAAGCAAAAACATGCGGGTATTGCCAAACACGTCGACAAGACGACCCAAGAAAAGCTTTCCCCCGAAGTTACCGACAAAAAATACGGCACCAAAAGACCCCAAAAATACTGGTTTTATACCCTGCGCAATCAGTAAAAACGGCAGGAAGATAAACAGCGGCTGCGATGCCTATCCTGCCCAAGTCGCCTATAGCGGTAAAATTACCTACTGCCCGACCGCGTGTTTCTTTTGGGGACCAGCGAGCGATGAGTGCGAAGGCGATGGGGTGAAAGATGCCAAACCCAACCCCAGCCACAAGAAAAACGAGCCCAACCACCAAGAAATTCATGCTAGCACCGAGCGCGAACAGTGCCCCACCGTAGAGCATGAGTGCGCCGAGCAGTATGCGCAGTCCGCCAAACCGTGCTGCTAAGTATCCTGCTGGCAGTGCAAGTGCAACGGCCGCAGTGTTCAAGATAGAGCCGAGTATACCCACTTGTGTTAGGCTCAGACCGAGCCCGGCGGCAATAAACGGCAACAGTATAACAAAACTTGCCAGGTAGCCGTCATTTAGTATATGTAGTGTCGACAAAAAAACCGAGTGGTTGCTTTTGGGTCGGCGCCTGTCGATTGGTGTCTGTCATAGTAGTCGATTATTCCAGGTTTTCAGCTGGCTCGCCGTAGGCGTTTAGAATCTCACCGAGCTCGACAATGAGACTTTCGCTATGTTCAAAAGCAAAGTCTTCAATCTGGCCGAGCGTGGCATGGTCTATCCGCCAGAGGATGACGCGCACCCGCTCGCCTTCATGGTTGCTGTTGTACACGGCGGTATACCCCCGTTCTTCGGCCAGCTCGATGTCGGCATCGCTGAGTCTTCCCTCGCTCAATAGCTCGATGAGGCGGTAATGAAAGGCGGCGGTTGTTTTAGTGTCGACATTCACGCGGTGGCCGGTTGAGGCGTCGCTGATATGTATGTCAATTCCAAAGGCATCTTCGCTCCGATTGGTCATTTTGGCGACGAAACCGGCGGCACGAACGGCATTATAAACGGCAATCTCGCGGCTGAGGCCGTGCGTGATGGCTTCGAACTGCTCCTTCGAGAACGTCCAGGCGCCGACGCGCTTGCAGAGCCAGTTGATTAGCCGTCTCGTCTCATCGTTAAAGTCGTGGAGCTGGTCGGCGGGCATGGCCAGGACGGCCGCGACGTAAGCATCATTGAAGTCAATCAGCTCCATGAGCCGCTCCGATTTGTTGTGAAAACTGTGCTTATGCCGGTCCATCTGTGTTTGGGCAAGGGCCGCGTGTGGCGCTTGTAGTGCAACAGCGCGCAGCCAAGCTCGTGCTGCCATGTCCGCGTCACTACCCTGTTCGGCAATCATCGCACGTTGCTTGGCCGTGGTAATATGCGGTCGCAAATACTCAAAATCGGTGTGGCGACGCCAACGATTACGCGCCAGAGGGATTTCATTACGCAGGTCTTGCTCGGCCGCGGCAAAAATCGCCCGCTCACTCGCCCGCCGTTTAACGCGCCCGCCACTGCCAAACCTGCCAAACCGTTGCCAGCGCATCAACCAACCTGCCCCAACGCCACGATTTGTTCGCAAAAGGCTACATCATATTTAAAACGTAGTTTATCGGCCGCTTCGCTCGGGCTTAACCATGCGTATACTTCCTCTTCGTCACCAAGAACGATTGGTCCTTCGGCAAGAGTAACAGAGTAGGCTACCAAAACAAGTGCTCGCGCGCCGTGTGGGTCGGCTATCTGTATTTGCGCTAAGGTTGTTGCAATCAGCTTCGGTTCACCCGTATAAGTTACACCAATCTCTTCGCGTAATTCTCGGTCGAGCGTCTGCAGAAATGTCTCATTTGCTTCCATGCGCCCCCCCGGCAAATCTAGCCGCGGCGCATCCTGCCCTTGCCCATGTGCTCCAACGAGCAATAGTTCACCGTGCTCATTCTGCACGACTGCTTTTATGCCGACATGAAACAGCTGCTCGCTCATGGTAGATAGTATACGGGAGATTACCCGAAAAAAGCAGCGTCAACTATTGGGCAGGACGGCTTTATTTAAGCTTTATGTAAGTATACAATCAGCGGAAGCTGAATTTATTCGCAACATAAGCCAACGCACCAATTATCCGTGCGGTTCTAGGTCTAACGCCCTGTTCTGTCACGGCTACAACTGGGGTGTCCGCTGTTTCTGGTGCCACTTCAATTCTCTGGGGAGCATCAGCGCTTGCCCCGAATACGCTCACACCACCTAAGGTGCCTGCAGTTGTGAATGGTGACTCGTCGGTCGTACTTAGCCGGAGAAGTTCCCGCGTGGCTTTATCGACAGCCCCTGTTCCAGATGTTGTCATAAACTTACTCCTACTTAGCCACACAAGTATGGCAGCAAGAGATATCTAATGCTGTAAGATATACCATTGCCGCGTCAGACGGCTACAGTTCACCCCAGTTCGTGCCGACGGATGTGTCGACGTCGAGCTTGACGGGCAGGCTTGGGTAGATTGATTCCATGGTTGTTTTGAGCAGCTCAGCCACCTTCTCTGCGTCTGCTTCGTCGCATTCGATAAGGATAGAGTCGTGTATTTGCAAAAGCTGCTGCGCGCTTGGTACTGCGACAAGCTTCTCGTCTACGGCAATCATGGCGAGTTTCATTAGGTCGGCTTCGGTCCCCTGTATGGGCATATTCATGGCGGCACGCTCGGCGGCGCTGCGTACGATGAAATTACTCGAGCGGATGTCAGGCATGGGGCGGCGCCTGCCAAGTAGCGTCTCGACATAACCATCTGTTTTGGCTTGTTCCTTCAGCCCATTTAGGTAACCAAGCAGCGGCGCGCGATGTTTGAAATACTCCTCAATAAACTTCTGAGCTTGCTCGTAGCTCATCCCGGTAGCGGCTACCAATCCGTGGGTACTCATGCCGTAGAGCACACCAAAGTTAATCGTTTTGGCGGCGCTGCGCATTTGTTTGGTCACGTCTTCTGGCGCCCTGCCGTACACTTCTGCGGCGGTTAATGTGTGAATGTCTGCCCCTCGGTTAAAGGCGGTAATCATCTCGAGGTCATCGCTCATTGCGGCGGCTAAGCGTAGTTCAAACTGGCTGTAATCGGCGCTGACAAGCCGTTTGCCTTTGCCGGCGACAAATGCGGTGCGGATGCGCTTGCCAAGCTCGGTACGCACGGGTATGTTCTGCAGGTTTGGGTCGGTGCTGCTGAGGCGCCCTGTCTGCGCGATGGTCAAGTTGAAGGTGGTATGGATGCGGCTGTGGCCGTCAACTTGGCGCGGTAGTGTGTCGACGTAGGTGTTTTTGAGCTTGGTAACTTCGCGGAATTGGCTAATGCGGTCAATGATGGGGTGTAAGCTGCGCAGTTTGTCGAGTTCACTCGCTGCCGTGCTGTAGCCAGTTTTGCCTTTTTTTATCCCCTGCTTCGGCAATTGCATCTTTTCAAAGAGAACTTCGGCAAGTTGAGCTGGGCTGGCAATGTTAAATTCGCTGTCGGCGTAGCCGTAGATTTCCTGTTCGAGGTCAGAGATGGTGTCGTTTATCTGCTCGGCAAAGGCAGCCAAATAGGCAGTATCAAGCTGGATACCGCGGAATTCCATGCGAGCGAGCACAGGTATGACCGGAAAATCTACGGTCTGTGCGACGTCGCGGAGTTTTGGCACTCGGTCGAGCTCGTCCTGCTGTTGCTCGGCAAGGGCACGGAGTACGGCGACGATGTCGGGCGCACGTGCAACCACGTCTTCTTCGCTGAGGTCGTCAAACGAGGTGCCGTCATAGCCGATGTCGCCCGCTAACTCAGTCAACGATTGCTCACGGCGCAGCGCGTTGACGATAAACGCCCCTACGAGCACATCATGAGCTACCACCGGCAGTGCATCGGCTGCCACACCCATGCCAAGCAAGGTTTTGAGCGATGATTTCACGTCGTAGCCGATGAGCGAATGGTGTGGTGTGATGAGCGCAGCGATTTTTTCGGGCGCAACCTTAGTGAGGTCAAACGTGTAGGTGGTGCGCGGGTCGGCCGAGACAATCAGCACTTTGGGGTCGCGGCCAGCGACGCCAGCGGCACGGCTGTGGATGACAAGCTGCCCCTGTGATTCAAGCTTGACGTTAGCGAGCTTTTCGTCGTTATCTACCACGACATTTTTTGGTAGTTGCAGGCCGTGGTTCATTATCTTTGACGTGTGCTCACTCAAATCAACTTTCAAAATGTCAGGCACTTGCCGCGCCAGGCTGCGGAACTCGAGTTTTTCGAGCAGCTCGGCAATCCGTGCGGCGTCGGCGTGGTGGCCGTCCATGCGGGGCAGATCGAGCGGCAACGGTGCATCGCACCAGATGGCGCCAAGCTTTTTGCTCATGTAGGCGCTTTCTTTGCCGGCCTCGAGTTTCTTGCGCACTGAATCTTTCAGCAGGACTAAGTTGTCATAGATGCCGTCGAGCGTTTTGTAGTCTTGCAGCAGCTGTATGGCGGTTTTTTCGCCAATCCCCGGCACGCCTGGGATGTTGTCAGAAGAGTCACCTTTGAGTGCCTTGAGGTCAAGGAACTGGTTGACCTCGATGCCATATTTGGCGGTAAAGCTCGCGGGCGAATACAGTTCGATGTTGCTCAGGCCTTTTTTGAGCGCATAAACTTTGGTGAGCGGCCCAACAACTTGCAGCGCGTCGAGGTCACTCGTAATAAGCAATGTCTCAATCCCCTGCTCACTGGCTTGCTTGGCGAGAGTACCCATCAGGTCATCGGCCTCATAATCGTCCATTTCATACAGTGGCCAACCAAAGGCGTCGAGTAGCTCGTGCAGTACGGGGATTTGCTCATAAAAGTCTGGTGGTGCTGGCTTGCGACCGGCTTTGTACTCGGGGTAGATAGCCAGCCGCGAGCGGATATTGGTCTTGGGTTTATCCCACGCAACGGCGACATAATCTGGCTGCAAGCGTTTGATAACCTCGAGTGCCATACTCGCAAAACCAAAAACACCGCCCGTTGGTGTACCATCTTTAGTCGCAAGATTGGGCATCGCATAATACCCGCGGTAAAACACCGACTTCCCGTCTATCACCGCCAACTTGCGTTTGGGGACCTCGCTCATGGTCACATTATACGCCAGATTCAAACACGCTTTCAGATAAGTCCAAACAATATTCTAGAGAGCGCCACCAAACAGTACATGAAGGGTGTGGTTTGTCTCCCGTATGATGCGTTGTAAGTGGTTTTGTTTCTGGACTCGCTCTGTCATAACCGGGTTGCTTTCGTAAGCGGTTTTATTAAAACAGAACGTCTCGCCTGCTAGTTTGGTAAGAGAGCGGAAAGGTTCTTTGTGTCCTGGCAACCCGAACATGTACTTAATATGCTGTAGACCTGCGTCATACTGCGCTTTAAACTCTATCAAATCAGGACTGATTGTTAGTTTTGTTTGAGTCGCAGTAATTCTGCCCTGGAGTATCTGCGCTGCATAGCGTTTGTGGGTCTCTGCTGAAGATTGTAGCACGTGCGATTCTGGTTCGGGCTCAAGACCCATTACAAAGAGCATGCCAATTCCGGTTTTATCATCTATGTATTTTTTGCCGTATAGCGTTCGAATAAAACCGCCGAGATCATCATAGTGTTCGCGTTCCGCGATTTCATTAAATAGCTCCCTGGCTGAGGTTTTCTTATCCTCAGTTGGATTATTCTCTCGGATTTTATCGGAGACACCCAGCTCGCCTGTCGCGATAAATCCGGCCAGGGCACTAATCGATTTTTTCATATAATTTCGCTCCGCCTCGGCAGCGCGTGCGGCATTTCTTTGGGCCTGTCCAGTATAAGTCCGCCTGGTTTGTGAAAATGAGCCGAGAGGCGCTTGTGGCCTTAAATATGCTTGTATTCTTTCGACGCTAACAGCTTCCTGCTTAGGTTCTTTGCCGGACCTTCCCTCTGTTGCAACATGCACGTCATGCTCTAAAATTAACCCAAGAAACGCATCGATAACCTCAGCGGTGTTCTTCGCGGCTCTCGGGTTATTGACCATTTTGGCGTAAGCAGTGGGTACTACTAAATCTGCAGTTATTTCCCTAAGACCCAACTCTTCATTTAGTTGGCTAATAAAATACCGACCTCGTTTTGCGTCATACATTTCGCCAACTGCTACTGGTTTATTGTTTCGGTTCATAGTATTACAATCATACGACGCACTTTTGGGAATGCAAGTATAAGCTTGTTATAGGCTGAGGTCGTAAAACTTGCTACTATTATATATATGTCAAAGGTGGGGGGTCCTGATAAACAGTTGCATTACTATCGTCTGAGCCCAGACGAGACATTGGCGCAGCTGCACAGCAAGCGAGAAGGCCTGACCGCACTGGTGGCGCGCGAGCGGCTCAAAACGCAAGGGGCTAATGCACTTGTTATCGACAAGCGCGAGTCGCTGGCTATCACCTATCTTCGCCAGTTTAAAGACCTCATGATTATACTGTTGCTGTCGAGCAGTGCCCTGTCGCTGTACCTCGGCGATGCCCGCACGGCACTAGTGCTACTTATGCTGGTTATCTTCAATACCACTATCGGTTTCCTGCAAGAGTTCAAGGCCGAGCGCACGCTTCAAGAGCTGCAACGGCTCGTCGTCGCCAACGCGCGAGTCCTTCGCGGCGCCAGACTACATGAGATTGACTCGACCGAGCTGGTTCTTGGCGACATCGTTCACGTCGAGGCTGGCGATAGTGTGCCGGCTGACCTGCGTGTCATCACCGAAGACGAGCTCAGCACCAATGACTTTGCGCTGACCGGCGAGAGCAACCCAACACGCAAGTTCAAACACGCACTCAGCGCTAACGTGCCGCTCTCGAGTCGTCAAAACATTGTCTTTATGGGTACAACCGTTGCGACTGGCGAAGGACTTGGCGTCGTCATTGGCACGGGGATGCACACCGAAATCGGCCGCATTGCCGGCTTGAGCCAGGAGACCAACGAGCTGCAAAGCCCACTCCAACGCGAGATGAACAATATCGCGACGCGCGTTACGCAAGGTACGGTGTTGCTCTGCGCGGTGCTTTTACCCATCGCGATTCACGCCGGGCTCGCCTACAAAGAAGCTTTTTTATTTGCCATTGGCATCGCTAGCTCCATTATCCCACAAGGGCTACCGGCAGAGATTAACACTGCTCTGGCGGGTGCTGCCAACAAGCTTGCGCGCGCTCGAGCGCTTGTCAAAAAGCTTTCTGCCGTCGAGACGCTCGGGGCAACCAATGTCATTTTGACCGACAAAACCGGTACGCTCACCAAAAACCAAATGACGGTTGAACAACTGCTCATCGGTAAGACCGAGTATGCTGTGACCGGCACGGGGTACGAGACCAATGGGATCGTAGTCGATGCTACAGGCAAGCCACTCACGGGCGCCAGGCTCAAAAGCCTGCATCTTTTTTTCGAGACTGGGGCGCTCGCGAGTAACGCGTTAGTCAACCCACCCGACGCCGAACATGCTACTTGGCACGTAGTTGGTGACCCTACCGAAGGTGCGCTTATTACCTTAGCGCGCAAGGCAGGGATTGACCCAGTTGCGATAGCGACACAGTTCACCGAGCGCAAAGAGTATGCCTTCGATAGCGCTCGCAAGCGTATGAGCTCGGTACGTGTAGTTGACAACCAACTCTACCTTTTCGTCAAAGGTGCGCCCGAGAGTATACTCGAGCAGTCAGTCGACCTCTGGGATCATGGACACATCCGACCCCTCTCGGCTCGCGACCGTCAGTTTTTCGCCGAATACAACGAAGCACATGCCGCAAGCGCGCAGCGTAACCTGGCGTTCGCCTACCGCGTACTTCCCAAAGGCTTTGACGCCCGCCACGAGCATCTTGAAGCAGCTGAGCACGATTTGACGTTTCTCGGCATGGTAAGCATGGTTGACCCAATACGCGAGGAAGTACCTGCTGCTATGGTTGCAGCGCGTGGCGCCAGCATGAAAGTCTCGATTATAACCGGTGACTTTGCGGTCACCGCGCGGGCGATTGCCGTCCAGGCCAAGCTCGCCGACAAACCGAGTGACCTCGTCGTGATTGGGGGTGACGAGCTGCCAGATTTGAGCGATGAGCAAATCTTGCAGCACCTGCGCCGTGGAGGTAGCATTTTTAGTCGTGTTGCGCCCGAAGACAAACTCCGCATCGTCGAGCTGGCCGAAAAGAGTGGTTTGGTTGTTGCGGTCACGGGGGACGGTATCAATGACGCTCCAGCGCTCAAACGCGCTAATATCGGTGTTGCCATGGGCATGACGGGCACCGATGTGGCCAAACAGTCGAGCGACATCGTCCTGCTCGACGACAGCTTCCATACGCTCGTTGGCGCTGTTCAAGAAGGTCGTACCATCTTCCGCAACATTCAAAAAGGCACACTCAGCTGTTTCACCAGTAACATGGCCGAGCTCGTCACCAACCTCGTTAGTCTTGCTGCGGTTGTGCTTTTTCATATCCCGCTTGCTCTTTCTGTCATGCAAATTTTAGCTATCGACCTCATCGCCGAGCTCTTCCCTATCGCCGCGCTCGGCCATGACAAGCCCGAAGGCCAGCTCATGCGCGAAAAACCGCGCAATTTGCACGACCACATTCTCAATCGCCGTAGCCTGACCGACCTGCTGTGGTGCGGTGTGCTCATCGGCACGCTCGCTTTTGGCAATTATCTCTTCTACTACTGGCGGCGCGGGCTCGCGGCTGACCACATCGACCCAAGCAGCGTGCTCCATATGGGCGCAACGACTATGACCTATCTGACCATCGTTTTGGCGCAGCTGGCCAACATTTTGCAGCGTCGTAGCGAGTACGGCCTCTTTACCCGTTACCAGCTCCACAACCGCTACCTGTGGGGTGCCATGGCGCTCTCACTCACCTGTGTCCTCACCATCATCTACACGCCCCTGGCGGGCTACTTTCATGCTGCGCCACTTGGCTTCGGCGACTGGCTCTACGCCTTCGTGGCTGTCATCATTTTCGTCGCCATCCGCGAGTTCCAGCTGCGCACTCGTCACCACACCCGCCGCCATCTCTTTGCCACTCACTCCCCCGCTCTCATCAAACAACACCTCTAAAGATTTGTCGTTGGCTAAGCCTGCCGTCCACTTTGTGTTTGCTACTTTCCCGCAACATCCCGCACCACCTCACCCTCCCCTCGCAAACCACTCGTAAAAATTCCACTAATTCCCCCGATAGGGTAGAATAGTGGAATGAGCAGCAGGGAAAATACGGGCAAAATAATAGACGAAATAATAAGGTTTGGGGTTGGTGGCTCGGCGCTTGCGGCGGGTTTTGTACTACCAGGTCTCTTGATTGGCCTAGAAAAGCCGTTGGCGAAGTTTTTTACTGTGATGGATGAGCGCGAAAAACAACGTGAATTACGGCGGATAGTCTACCATATGAAAGAGAAGGGTTTACTGACCGGTGATTATGAGCATGGGCTACAGGTCACTGACAAAGCACGCCGCCGGCTCGAACAGGCCGACATCCGCAATTTGCGCGCAAAAAGTACGGCTCGGTGGGATGGTGTCTGGCGTATCGTCATCTATGATATCCCAGAGTCACACGCCTCGGGTAGACAGGCGCTGGCCGACCGCTTGCGTGCCTATGGCTGCTTTCAGTTACAAAAGAGCACTTGGATTAGTCCCTTCCCCTGCCGAGAGGACGTCGTGTTGCTTGGTGCGCATCACGGCGTTGACCAGTATGTAACCTATTTTGAAGCCACCCACCTCGACAACTCCAAACCACTCATTGCCCGCTTCGCCCGCAAATACCCCACCACAAAATTCCACTAAAATCCCCGAACGGGTGAAACAGTGGGAGGCTTTGGGGTGGGGTGTGGCGGGTATTAATCAGGAATGTGAAAAATAGCGCAAAATGCACAACGACAGCATAAGCCTATTGCAAAAAACACAAACATGATGTAATATA
>CAYZFT010000001.1:0-58215 GCA_964477925.1 uncultured Candidatus Saccharibacteria bacterium | reverse complement strand
CATCTTACTGGTTGGCTTCTTTGCCCTGCTGACCGGCGCGTCACTTGGCCCTGAAGCCGTACTTTTGCCCGCTTGTCTTGTAATCGGCGGCATGGTCGCACACAAGGTGTTTGGGCCAAAAGATAAGCTTGCCTTCGCTGCTGCGGCCGCGGCAGCTGTCGTCGCGCTATTCGCCGCGTTTTTTGACTCGTTTTTTGTCGGAGTACTCACGACACTACTCGTTGGCAAAATCACCAAAATACCGCTCAGCCCGCGCCTGTGGCTCATTACTATCGCGGCAAGTGCCGGCTCGATAGGCGCACTCAAGTTCATCGAGCCTCCAACAGAGTTTTTGCAGACACCGGCAAGCAGCTACCATATTGACGTAGCTCATCTCGCACTTCTCGCGGGCGTCTTTGCAACCGGCTATGCCGCAACGTGGCTTGTAGCGTACGCCACTAAAGCCATCGCACCCTTGCACAAGCGCCAGCACAGCTTGGTCTGGTGGCAACAAGCACTGCTAGCAGCCGCCGGGCTGATTGCCTTGTATCTCATTGGCGGGCCGCTTGTGCAGTCAACCGGCAATACAACTATCAAGCCCATGCTCGAGCAAGCGCCAGAACTCGGTTTTGTCGGGCTCGCACTTCTTGCCCTCATTAAACTTACCGCCACCGCTTGGTCAAAAACCATGGGTTACCGAGGTGGGCTCATTTTCCCAATGCTTTTTGTTATCTCGACCTCTATTGGCATGGCATGGCTCATAGAGCCAGACATCAGTTTTAAAATCGCTCTCATCGTTGGTGTAGCCGGTATGCTCATAGCCGAATCAAAAGCAAAAGTACTGTTTTAGCACTCAAAAATCTCTTGCAAAATAACTCTTATTCGGTGGGAGTAGCGGTCGTTTGCCCGGCCGATGCTGATTGGTCCTTCATAAATAGCGCTACAAAAAGTGTAATCCACCAAAAGAACAGGCTGATGATAAAAAACAGCCAAAAACTATGACCTTTTTTGCTAGCAATCGATGCTGGCCAAAATGCCAAAAATACCCATAGTGCAGCACCGAGTATCAGTAAAAACATGAGTGCCGATGCGCTTATCGTGTAGCCTAATATTGTTGATGCAAACATATACCATTACTCCTTTACATTACCATCGGCATCATAGCACCTTTGCTCTCAGGAATGAATAATTTGGATTACAGATTACGACATAGAGCACAGCAGCAACCGAGTGTCTGTGATGCTGTCCAAAGGTATTGCGGCACTCTGGAGCCGTCCTAGCAAGACATTGCTACTATCATGTGTCATATTCGTATGGGTAGGTGTGGGGTGGGGTATTAGTATGGTTGGCGGATGATGGTTTTGAGCTTGGCGGGCGCCAAGCGGCGTGGGTCACTGAGGTAAATCTCGTGGTGGTGCTTGTTGGTGGCAGAAAGTGCGCCGCCCTGTTCTGCGATGAACGCATGCAACTGCTGGATGGTCGGCCCCTCATCGGCATACGCCCCGAGGTACATCACCTGTGCTGCCCTGCCCTCGTCGTACGCCTCGAACCTGACCTTGCTAAGTGACGTAGGCGCTTTTTTGTCGGCGACTTGCTGGACGGCACGCTCGAACATAGCTTTTGTGACAATGGCGGGCTGCATAATCATGGCCGTCCACTGCCAATCATCCTTGTTTTGCATCGCAAAATCGCGCATATCTTCGCTCCACCACAAGCCCTCAAGCGGCATAACCGTAAAATCCTCGTCAAGCTCTTTTTTGCACATAAATTTGAGTGTGTAGGCGACTGGGTACAATGCCTGAATGGCATCAATGTATTCCTGCGAGGTGTTTGGGTCGCCGTGGCCGTCTATCATCAAAAAGTTCATCGGCGGCACATCTACTACGGCGAATTGCCCAACTTTACCGCTGTACAAGCCGCCAAACGCTTTTTTGTAATCTGTCTTGTTCATGCTGCTAACATCCTTCGCGTTATTGTGCGCTTACTGCTATTGAGTCGACGGGGCGCACCTATGCCGCTGGTCGAGAACTGGCGGATGGCGGTACTGGCTGCAACATGCCAAACTGGTTACCTTCGGTATCGATTGCATTGATGTACTCGCCCACATCTGGGATGATTATTTTCTCGCCGATTATTTTGCCACCTGCTGCACTAACCTGGGCTATCATGGTGTCGATGTCGTCGACCGCTATAGTATTTCTAACTGGCTGCGACATGGCCGAGCGTTCGACGATTGCCCCATCTATCCCCGGGCCGTCTTCCCCTGTGCCTGCTAGCCAATACCCCATACCTGGCATACTGGCATCTGACATTTTCCAGCCAAAGATTGTGTAGAACTTTTGAGCCCGTACGACGTCCTCTGCTGCTATCTCAAAATGTACGACGCGTCCCATAATTACCTCCTAGCTACGTTATTTTTTCGAGCGATTATCAGAGCGGGAGAGCAAGAAAATAAAAAGCCCAAGAAACACGAGAAACAGGCCCGTGCCAATAGGCGAGCCCCAACCAAGTAGTGCGTAGAGTGAATCCATGGTATTACCTCCTTACTTACATACATTGTTACCGCTGGCGGCTTAGTAGCGTTTGATAGTGAAGCTTGAGGCGCCGAGATTGGCGCGAATCGTGACTTTGGCGGTAGCTGTGTCGAAACTCGGTGACTGGTACAGACCATCGGTGAGTTTGTCGACGCCCGCAAACTCAGTGCTACTCAAACCATCATCTGTGAAGACCCGTACGCCGGCATCTTTTGGTAAACTCAGCGTAACTGAGCTTGCGCCTGTCTTAAGCGTAATGTCTTGCTCGGGCAGTACCGTACCAAGCTTGAGGTCAATACTACTCGCTCCCGCTTCAACGTCAAGATTGCGAAGTTTTGCGGCCGATACGTCACCCTTGAGGCTCGCAGCACCGATGTCGAAATGGAGTGCCAGCGACACCGAACGAGTATAGTCGAGGCTCAGCTTGTTTTTGACGTTGCCCAGCCAGAGCTGGTTGGCCGACTCGGTCGAGAAAGTAACGTATTGCGTAGTACCATCAGTGCGCGATGATTGCTCAAGCGTCATATGCGAACTCTCGAGCCGTGCCAAGACACCGCGGCGGTTAGCACTCGAAGACAGGTTAATCTCGGCCGCGCCAGCTTTGACCCCAACATCAAGCTTCTTTACGTTGGCAGTTTCGCTGCCTTCGGCAACCTGCTGCGTCTGCACCCTGACCTGCGGCGTCACGCTGTACCAGGGGTTTTCGATGGCTGTTGCAGCGACCAGCGCAAGCAGCCCAGCCCCTAGCGCAAACGCCAGAAGTCCGCTGACCCAGCCACGCAGTGACAGCATCGAAGCCCCCGCAAAGATGATAATCACCGGCCACAGCTGCCACAGGTTGGCGAAATTAACACTCACGACATTGAAGTTATCGAGCAAGAGTAGCCCACCAATGAGCATAAAGAGTAGCCCCCAAAACACGCCACCGAGTCGCCACCTTTTTGGCTGCGTGCGCGGTGGCTCTGACGATGAAGTTTGCGGTGCCGCGTCAACGACCTCACCCTCAATTGGGTCGGTCTGAGGTGGTTTCTTGGGGGCACTCATGATTTTTTACTCCGCAGCAAAATCCAGACGCCGAGCGCAATGATAAGCCCCGGCCAGATGAAATCCCACTGCCAGTTGAACCACCCAGGGAAAAACTGACCAATGAGCAGCCAGGCACCAAGTGCGACAAGGCCGATACCAAACAGGTTGCCAATGCGCCCCGCACGACCGCTTTCGGCGACTTCTTCGACAAGGTTCTCGAACTTTTGACTGACATCGGGCTGTTTGACGTCGCCAATATCTGCTGTCGGCATGACAATGGCTAGCACGATGTATGCAATAAGCGCCGCGCCACCACTGGCAATGATGATGGCAACAAATATCAGTCGCATGAGCGTCACATCCATGCCAAAGTACTGCGCGAAACCCGCCGCTACCCCTGTTACGACACCTTCTTTCGGTAATCTATACAGTTTTCTTGCTGGTCCAGCCATACCACCTCCTTTGTTTGTGCTCCCGCACTGATAAACTGATGATAGCACGCTTCGCTGCGCAAAAGTGTAAGCTAGCCGACAGTATTGAGAGATAGCCCCTACCGCAAGCCCGGTTAGCAGGCTAAACGGTAGTAACACCGCTCGTCATCGACAATATGTCGACCTTGGTGCTTTGGGTCAGTATCGAGACGGACGACTTTGCCATTGATAACCGTGCCAATCGGTGCAAGTGTTGGTCGATAGTCGGGTTTAGGTTTGACGCCGAGCGGTTGCACAAACCCAATCTTGTCATACAGTTTACGTGCTCGCGTATTGCTCGCCCATGTCTCGAGCGAGATTTGACGCAGATTGGCGCCGTACAAATGCACTGCCGAGGCAATGACCAGTTCGCCCAGCAGTAACCCCATACGAAAATCGGGGCCGATTTCTCGGGCAAGCTGATTACCTGCACTGCCCACGCGGTATGCTGTCGTAATGTCGGCGCCAATTATTGCTTTATTTTCTTTGAAAGCCGACCAGCCGTAGCCGACGACACGCAGTCGCCCAGAAGCCTCAAGTTGGCCTATGCCCACAAAGCCCCTGCCGCCCCCTTTGGCGACCCATTGCCCTACATTCGAGTAGGCAAAACGCCCACTATCGTTCGGACAAAATTCTTGCACGTCATTTTCGGTGGCGATTGCCTGGATATCGGGGAGCATCGTAGTGCTCAGACCAGCAACCGCAACAAGACCACCTTCGCGCAGCGCCAAAACAGCCCTATCGCCCGCCGCACCAAGCGGAAACCGGTCAAGCCTCAGTGGCTCGTCGACAAGTTGTGTAGGGTATCGTAAGCAGCGCTCCATAGGTGCTGCTTATCGTACCACTAGCTTACTTGGCAAACTATGCCGAGTAGTGACATATTTATGGCACCGTCTGGCACTTACACGCGGACGGCTTGAAGGCTGTGGGCGGTTGCTTCGGCAATGTGGTCGAGGTAGGCACTTACTTCGGCATCGGTGAGCGTGCGCTCGTAGCTCGCAATTCGCAAGCGCAACGTCACGGTTTTTGCTTCGTTGCTGTCGGGTTGGTATATGCCAATGGTATGAAGTTTGGCAGTTGTTTGGGCGGGTTGAATGCTTGTGAAAGCGTCACGTGCAATCGCAAATAACTGCGCCTGAGTCACGGTAGTGACAACACGCAAGCTGATGTCTTGTGTCACGCTCGGAAAACGGCTGAGCGGCGTATATGGTTTTGGCTGTAAGCCGAGTAAATATGACCGGAACAGTTCAAAACCGGCTGAGCTCTCGGGCAGTTTAAACGCATTTCGCACGTTTAGGCGGAACTCGCCAACAACACCAACGAATTTTTCGCCGTTCATGAGCACGGCTGAGCGCTGTGGGTCGAACGGCTTGGCAAGCTGCTCGAAAATGGCATATTGGCTTATGTCGAAGCCTGCAAGTGGCACAAACTCAACATCTGGGGCGACCGATTCGACGTAACGGCGAGCCATAAAATAGGGTGTTTTGTCTGATTTCTTGGCGGCGTAGACGGCGGCAAGCCGCTCGTACTCGCGTGGCAGGCCTTCGTCGTCATTGTCACCCTTACGATGTGCTTTGCCAAACTCAAACAGCACGAACTCGTCATGGCCAGCCTTAATATTGCCATGGACTTTGTCGAGCAGGCTTGGGAGTACACTGAGGCGGTAGTACTGCAGGTCGGGGCTAAGCGCATTGCCAAGTTTGAATGCCTGCGCCGGGTCTTGCTCGGCCTTCTTGAGCACATTCTCGTGCACAAAGCTGTAGGTGAGCACTTCATTAGCGCCAGCACGTGCGAGTGCATGGCGTACGCGACGTTTCATCTCGATACGTGCGTTTTTGGGCGCTGGCTTAATGCTACGCAGCGGTAGCTCACGTGGTAATTTGTCAAAACCATACAGCCGGCCGACTTCCTCGACGATGTCTTCGGGGAGCTCAATATCCGTTCGCCAAAACGGCGCAGTGATTATGAGAGTATTTTTATCGTTCTCCGCGGGGTATGATGCAAAATTGGCCCGCCGAAGTAACCCACCAATCTGCCATAACTCAAGGCCCAAACCGAGCCGCGAATTAATAAAAATGGCACTGATTGTAATCTCACCATGCACTGACACTTCTTCGAGCTGGCCGAAGCTATCTGGCTCATCAAGCACGTTGCTCGCTTGGTTTGCCCCGGCATACTCACCCATCATTTCCATGATACGAGCAAGAACGCGGTCATTTTGAAGCTGCGACTGACCTTTGCTAAAACGCGTCAGCGCGTCGGTGAATATGCCGTGTCGCATGCTACTTTTGCGTAGCGTGTACATATCAAAATTGGCCACTTCGAGAACGATGTTTTTGGTATCGAGCGACACCTCACTGTTGCCTCCACCAATGATGCCGGCCAAACCAATGACCCCTTCGCTATCGGCGATAACAACATCATCTTCTGCAAGCTCGTACGACTTGCCGTTGAGGAATGTTGCCTTTTCGCCTTTTGTCGCCATGCGAACACCGAGTGTTGCACCGCGCAGCTTGTCATAATCGTACGCATGTGACGGTTGTGCTGTAAGCAGCATCATATAGTTCGTTATATCAACAACATTGTTGATTGATTTGCTCCCGAGACGAACGAGCTCAATCTGTAGCCACAGCGGGCTTGGTTTGACCTCAACATTTTTCATCGCCACCGCCATAAAGCGCGGTGATTTGTCTGGAACGTCATTGAAAACCGTCAACCCAAGACCTTCGCCTGTTGCAAAAGACGGTTTTTGCCAGTACCAATCGGGGTTTACAAACCGCGTATCAACGTCAGTAGAATCGGCAGGTAACCCCTTCAAAATCGCCGATATCTCCCGTGCTACGCCAAGCTGCCCAAAGCAGTCTGGCCGGTGCGTAAACATCTTGTTTTCGATGTCGATAATGGTATCGTCAAGCCCAAACAGCTTCGCAAAGCTTGCGCCTGGGACCAAGCCGCCGCCTGAAGTCTCGTCACCCCCAGCTGCGGTCTCATCATCCCCAGCTACCGCCCCGTCATTCCCAACTCGATTGGGAATCCAGTTGTCTACGTCGCCGTCGGCGACACCTTGATTACTAGATCCCCTTCGCTGTACAGCGAATCGCGAGGATGACGATAGTGGTGATAGGTCGGCTTCGGTGATTTCAAGTATCCCGTTGTGGTCGGTGCCAATTGCCAACTCATCGGGTGCGGCAAGCATACCCTGACTGACGATACCACGCAGTTCGCGGCCACTCAGCACAAACGGCTCTTTGTCGTCAAAACTTGCTGGCACCGTACTGCCTGGCGGCAACCATGCGGCAACCATGCCGGCGCGCACATTTGGGGCGCCACAGACAACTTGCACTAGACCGTTCGCGTCGCGCGGCACATCGGCCACCACACCGCCGTCGTCAACCAGACAGACGCTGAGTTTGTCGGCATTGGGGTGCTTATCGCACTCGACAACTCTGACGATAACAACGTCTTTGTACTTTGTGCCAAGGTCAACGACCTCCTCTACCCCACCGAGCTGCTCGTTGATTTTTTTGACCAACTCATCGACCGGTACGTCAATATCGGTAAATTGTTTGATGGTATTAAGGCTTATTTTCATCCGTTGCTCCTTGCGGCGATTGCAAATTCCATAAAATATATCTCGAGTCCATCATCATTTTTTGCCATCACATTTGTTGCAAAAATCTCACGGGCTCTCAGGACTTCTTTCAGCCGCGGTGATTGCTGCCGTGCGAGCTGCTCAGCAGTCGCGTCGATAAGATCCAAACCTCGGTGAAATGCCGCTCGTGATGACGCTTCATCACCACGTCGCTGCGCGCTAAACGCACGACCGACTTCAGAACCAATATTGCCCATCTGCTCAAAAAATGTCAAAGACTGCCATTTTGCCTTGTCGAAAATATGCTCACTCATGCACCGCTCCGTCGATAATATCCCGAATTTGAGAGCGAATGTTTTCGTCAAGTACATCACGTGACGGGTTTTGCTGTATAGGGCGAATGTTCATCATGCTATCAAACTCTATGAAGTTGGTCGTGCCAAAATCATCAGGGTGCAGGTTTATACCCCAAATATCGGTCTGTGCAGAACCATTTTCGAGCAAGTATGCCACACCATCTGCGTGCATTTCCAAGTCTATGACAATAATGTTTTTTACGACGTCAACATCAGCTTTTACAAGCGTACCATACATCTTTTTGGCCATTTCCCGCAGCTCGGCGAGCGATATTGAATCAATCGTTTTCATCTGTTAGCCATTATAGCTTATGCAACTAACTCCTCCAACCTTACCGTAACAAGCGGCCACCACTGAAGTGTATTACCCATCTATGGTAGTTATCATCAATATCAACCCGACATAAACACTTCTGTTCGCGCCATATTGGCGCAAGCAAGTGCGAACGAAGCCTTTAGAGGTAGGGAGTTATACCGATTGAATTTACTTCAATTGGTATAACGGGAAGGGCTCGCCCTTCCCTCGAGAACCTGTCGTCTTACGTCGGGTTCGGGGAAGTTAGTCAGAGTCTTTTCTGACATCAATATACATTCCGTTTTCTTTCGCTTCGTCGTTCGTCCATGATTTTTTAATTTTGAATTCGTAGAGTCTCGTCGGGGCATTACCAGTACAGTCTTTGCTGCTTAGTTTGAAAACACGAGCTTTTCGACAATATATCGATATTACTTTATCAACATTCTCGGCTACTACTTCGCGAGCAACACCCTCAAAATATACACCGACACCTTCTCCCTCTGGTACTCTTGAATCATAGATTGTTATAAATGCACGCGGGTCACGAAATAGATTGCGTGAATGAACGGCATTCACTGGCGACCACCAATAAATCTTGTTACCATCATGAGCGTAAAATAATGGTGTGTTCCACGGTGAACCGTCCTCGCACACCGTCGCTAGGTTAGCGTAAAGATTGTCTGACAATAATTTGTCGGTGCTCACAGTGCGCTCCGGATTTTTGCCTGAATGGCATCAAGTTCTTCGTCGGGCATTTTGGGGCCTTCGATTGTAGTCAGCCAGCCGCGGTATTCTGATACAAACTCTGTTTCTTTCGACCAAACATCGGTTTCGCCAGCAAGTACGCCGTGCAAAGGGTAGAGCTTGGCGTGTACATGTGCCACGCCAGTCCCCTCAAACACACAGGCTACCCGTGGCGTATCAAACGCCTTTTCGAGCAGCTTCGCCACTGTCTTGGTGGCTCGCATGAGGCCAACGTACTGCTCATCGTCGAGCTCGAAGACATAATCGCCAGAGTTCAATTTAGGTATAACCACCGTCATGCCGGGTGTGTTTGGGTAAGACGTCAGAAACGCCATGTAGTCTTCGTCTTCCCACACAACCCACGACTGCATAGTGCCGTTCACAATGTCATCAAATATCGTGGTGCGGTCCATGGCTCAAGCTTCTCCTGTAGATGGGTATGCTTCTTTGAGCCACTGCCGCGCGACTTTAGGCAAACGGGCCGCTTCTTTGTCGAGCATGGCGATTGTCTGCTCAATCTCAAGCATAAGCTCAGGCTGTAGCTCGAGCAAGCGCAGACGATGGGCGATTTTGAGCGTACTCATAATCTCAAAAAGCAAGCCACGGGCATGCCCAAGCTTGTACAGCGAATCGCGCGGGTCTAGCGAACCACAGGCGTTGGCGATGTCAGTGACGATGTCGACCGAAGCATAACGCAGCTTGCTCTCGATATCCCACGCGCCTTCTTCGGGCAATTGGTCCATCAGGTCGTGCGCTATGACACTAATGTTCTCGGTGTGCTTCATGAGCTCAGCACTCTCGACAATCTGACTGGCGATTTTCATAATTGGTCCTCCTCGATTATTGCAACAACGTCAACTGCAACTTCTTCGTATGGGTGCGCAGCTTTCATAGCAGCAATGACAAATTTAGCGTTATCTTGCTCGCAAATAACTTCGACCCTTTCTTCTTCGACTGCTTCGTAGCCGCCGACTGCACCGATAAACGGTTGCGCGCCGTCTTGCGGCATGAAGCGACCGACACCTCTCGTCGAAAAGCTACAGTGCGAGTAGTTGCCCAGTACGCCCGCCCCAGCATCGCCCAAGGCACGTCGCACGGCATCGGCATAGTCGATTGGTACGGTAATGGTTATTTTGACACGGCTCATACAAATAGCTCCTCAATCTCGGGCTGAACGATGTGCAAAATAAGCTCATGACCGGCAGCGGTCGGGTGCAAACCATCCGGAAAGATGTCTTCGACACGCCATTTATTGGCCAAGCCCTCCCATAGCGGCACAAACGGTACCTCGCGGCGCTCGGCCACTTCTTCGAGCAGTTTTTCGTACTTGCCGATGCGCTCATTACTAAAGGTGATGTTTTTGTTCCATGGTGCTGGGTTAAGCCGTACATCAATGCAGGGCGTTAGGCCTACTATGAGCAGCTTGTCGGCAACACGACGGGCTATCTTGACCATGCTCTCAAAGTTAGTTTGGAAATCATCGGCTGTTGTCTTGACATCTCTGAAATGTTTTTGGGTGTCGTTCACGCCGACGGCGAGCACAATCATGACTGGGTCTTTTGGCCAACGCCGCACAACGGTCTCATTTTCGATACGCGCAAGTACGTTTTGGCTCGTGTCGCCCGAAATACTCATGTTGAAAATCTCAATTTCAGTGCCGAGGGCTAAATAGTGACGCTTAAGTGCTTCTACCCAACCACCGCTCGGGTCGCCGAAACCTTGGCCAATGCTGTCACCAAACACAAGTACTCGCATTAGAACTGCCTTAGGAAATCAAGTTTTGCTGATTCAAAGTGGCGGATGTCTTCTATGTTGTGTTTCATCATGACGAGACGGTCGATGCCACAGCCAAAGGCAAATCCAGTGTAAACATTTGAATCAATGTCGGCAGCCTTGAGGACATTGGGGTGAATCATGCCGCAGCCAAGTAGCTCAACCCAGCCAGACTGCGAGCATACGCCACAACCTTTTTTGTCGCAAAATGGGCAGCTGAGTGCGAACTCAAAACTGGGCTCGGTAAAGGGGAAATAAAATGGGTTGACCCGCACTTCAAGCTCTCGCCCGTAATACTCCTCGAGGAACTTCTGCAGTGCCGCCACAAGCATGCCGGCATGAACACCCTTTGCAACATAGATTCCTTCGACTTGGTAAAACGTGTGTTCGTGGCGTGCATCGAGGTCTTCGTTTCGAAAAGTTCTGTCTGGCACAATGGCGGCAATTGCGTCGCCCGTTTTCAAAACATTGGCATACTTACGAAGTATGCGGTTCTGCATGGTACTGGTATGCGCCGGAGCAATAAAGGCGTCGCCATCTTTGTCGGTCTCGACCGTCATAAACGTATCCCAATCATCGCGCGCGGGGTGGCCCTTGGGGAAGTTGAGTGACTCGAACATGTGGTACTGGTCGTCAATTTCACGCGATTCTTCTGTCACAAAGCCCATGCGCTCAAAAATCTCGGCTACCCGTTCAATTTCTTGTGTCAACGGATGCGTCGTCCCCTGCTCGCTCGGCAACAAGCCTGGTCGTGGTGTGTTGACATCCATCGGCGCAGTAACGTCGATAGGGCGGCGTACTTCTTGGGCCACACCTTTCGCCTCAGAGATACGAACCATCAGCTCTTGCTTGAGCGCATTGAGTTCTTTGCCAAAGGCCGCTCTCTCATCGTTTGGCAAGGTGCGCAGCGCGCCGTACAAGAGCCCCAGACCTTTTGATCGCAAAATCGCCTGCTTGTCGGCCAGTGCATCAAACTCTCGGTTTAGTGCCGCTGCAACCGCATCAATCTGTTTATTGTGATAACTCATATAGTAGTTAAAAGCCCGTAAAGTTGATAAAGTCGAAATTTAAAATTGAAAATTAACCTTTAAACTATCTGATAGAAGTATACTGAGTTGCACCGCGCTACACAAGCCACGTCGTGCGCAAACACTCGAAATCTAAACTTTATGAACTTTGGAACTTTATCAACTTTTTGACTTTATACTTACAGCAGATTATCAATTTCTTGGTCGAGATCGGTTGTGTTGAGGTCAGTGTCGAGTGTTTGATTGGTTTCTTCAAGCACCTGGTCGGCAGCCTTAATCTCTTTGGGCGGAGTAATCTTTTGCTGCAGCGTCTGTGTTATGGTTTTGTCGGGTGTTGGCTGCCACAGCATGAGCACGTAGACTAAACCAAGCACGGTCAAAACTGCCACACCACTGATAATTATGGCTATTTTTGTATGAGAACGTTTAACCGCTTCTGGGACATCCTCACCCATCTAAAACCCCTGCTGCGCATCGTCAGCACTCGTACCGTCACCCGTCTCAGATGATGTACCGTTACTTTCTTGCTGTTTGGTATCTTGCTGCGCACTACCTATGGCTGTAACAACCTTTTTCAGCTCGATTCGGTAGGCCTTAAGTGCATCTTTTGCCTCGGTGGCAGCACTACGCACTTGCGTGAGCCACGTCGCATTATCGGTCGGGTTCGAACAGTCAAGCGTTGCCGCACCGACTATTTCTTCAAGAGCAACTACTTTTTGGGCAGCAGTTTCTTGGGTTTTATCAACAGCGGACAGGCTCAGCCCTTCGATAGTGTTTGCGAGTAAATATGTCTTGAGTTTGCTGTCGACACCATCGAGACGGTCTAGGTAGGCATTAGCATGCGCACCATATGCTCTGACTTTATTTTGAATGGTTTCTTTGCGATTTTCGCAGAGCTGAGTACGCGTATCGTCGTCGAGCTGCACGCGCGTTTTGCGCTCGCTCGCAACTTCTTTTTCGGCTTTTGCACGGTTCTCAACAACGGCACTCTCGACCGCTTCGGTGCGTACGCGGCTCCGTGAGCTTTCTATTTGTTCGTCCTTTTCAGACTCGGACGATGTTGTCGTTTCGGTTTTTACGCTATCATCGCTGTTCTCGACCGCCCGCACAGCCGGTGATGAGAATATAATCAACCCTGCGCCGACGGCAAAGAGCCCAAAAACATACAGTACTTTGCGAAATAATGACATGATTAATGTCTCCCATTTATACACAGTTTGCAA
This sequence comes from uncultured Candidatus Saccharibacteria bacterium, assembly GCA_964477925.1. Taxonomy (GTDB): domain Bacteria; phylum Patescibacteriota; class Saccharimonadia; order Saccharimonadales; family UBA4665; genus JAGXIT01. Next base: position 45,195 of record CAYZFT010000001.1, on the reverse strand, counting down.
TTAAGTGTGCGTAAGCAGTATAGCACATCGGCATGCACTACCCCTGTTTCTTGAGCCGGTAAATGCCACGTAAGTTACGGTACAGCTGGTTATAATCGAGCCCATACCCAATCACAAAATCATCTGGGATTTTAAAACCGGTAAAAAGTGGGGTTTTGCCAAGCAAGTCAGTCGGTCGACCGGGCACTTGTTTGTCGAGCAGAGTAACCACATTAAGTGACGCAGGCTTGAGCTCATTAAAGTAGCCTATGAGCCACCTTAATGTATTACCTGTGTCAAAAATGTCTTCGACAATCAGCACATTCCTTCCCTCGACCGGAGCATGTAAATTGTTGAGAGTGCGCATTTTGCCAGTGCTTCCTGTACCTTCATATGATTGAACGCTTATGCTATCCATCGTCATGTGCAAGCCTGGTGCGGCGTGTTGCATAGCCCGTTGCAAGTCAGATGAAAAATGCATCGCACCCTGCAGAACCGTCACGACGTGTACGCTACCCATCTCACGGTATTTGGCGGCAAGCTCAGCTCCGAGCTCTGAGACACGATCAGTAATCTGCTGCTCGGTCAAGAGAGAGTGCGGCACTGGCTCGTAGCCTGGTATGGCAACAGAGATTTTGGCAGAATTATCAACAGCGTTATCGGGCATACGTTCTCCTCACGTTTTACTCTTATACTACGAGGACAAGACCATGATAGCAATACGCGACTCATTTATTGTTATCACCGCGAAGTGTTACGGCTTTCGAAAGCCTCATGGTAACCCGCGCTTGCGGCAGTTGTCATAGCGTGGTGCTATACTAACTATATGGCAAATTTTAGTTTTGATATTGTCAGTGAATATGACAAGGCCGAGATGAATAACGTCTACGACCAAGTTTTGCGCGAAATGGCAAGTCGCTATGACTTTAAGGGCACACCAGCCGAGCTAGAATGGCTCGACGACAAAAAAGGCTTTAAGGTGATTGGCAACGGCGAATGGCAAATTGATGCCATTCTCGACATCGTGCGCAAAAAGTTGAGCGCCCGTGGCATCAGCCAAAAAGTGCTCGACACCAGCAAAGACCTCGTCGAGTCAAACCTTAAAACCACCAAAGAAGTTGTTTTCAAGGCAGGCCTCGACCAAGACAAAGCCAAGGTGCTCACCAAGCTCATCCGCGAGTCATACCCCAAGGTCAAACCACAAATTCAGGGTGATGCTGTCCGCGTCATGAGCAGCAGCAAAGACGACCTACAATCAGTCATGCAACTCCTCAAAGCCAAAGATGACCTCGACTTCCCCCTCAGCTTCACCAACTACCGCTAAGATCGACATTCAGGTGAACTGTTTTTGCCTAAGACAAACCCTTATTAAATATCTTCGAGCATACCTAACCCCGCTACGCAGTTGTCATGCTACTTAAGCTAATTGCCCCACAAGTAGGTAATAGTTTCACCTAACATGGCACTTTTTATAGGTGACATGCCGGTCCGAGGGTCTTCAAGAGCAGGCTCACCTGCAACACTTTCAGGTGTTCCTTCTACGACCGGTCCACTCTGCGGTTTCGAGCTCGTACTAAACATTGTTTTTAACTGAACGAGTCTATTGCCTCTTTCTGCGAGATAATATTGTGTAGATTGAGTTGCAGCCGTGAGCGCAGCCGCGACCAATACTTCCACTGACGGCTCAAGGTCCCCTGTCGCCTCAAGCGTACGTTTTGCATCCATATAAACCTGCGCTGCGTCTTGCATCGCATAGATCAAACCCCAGGCGTCAATGTCTGTTTCTGCGGGTGCCGCGCCCTCATCAAATACACCGTCTAAAACGTTTTGATTACGATACCTGGGTCGCCACTCTTTTTTTAATTGGTTGAATCGCAATCGCTCTTCCCCTACGGCCGTAAGACCTGCTTGGTTCCCTGCTATTTCGCATTTAGTTTCAAGCGTAGTTTGAATCTCATCAGTAAAAAGTTCAGGCTGGTGGTTGTCTGATGACTTACAATATTTAAGGAAGTCACGATAAGGCTTCTCTGCCAAAGCTACCTCCCAAGCCACACCCTCATATTCGACTAGCTTTGGATATTCGGCATTTAATACACTAACGGCGGTAACATAATTACGATTTTCTATAATCATACTTGTATGATATCATGTCTTTTTACTTTTTTCAATTATATGTATGGGTTTATGCCGTGATACCCAAGAAAAGGGAGCTAAATTGCACTGGTAGATTAGTATTTCCATGACATACAGACGTAGCTTAACGTATAATGATAACTATGAGCACTCTAACCGAAAATACAAAATCTCGTTCTAGTGCCCACAGTTCTGACTCAAGCCCAAGTACCATGGAGCCAAGAAGCTCTGGCGTTGAAACTCCGACCACGTTGGCGGAGCGGGCTGCGCAGATTTTGGCCACCAATGACCGCGGTTTTTACACCGTTCCCGCCGAAGACCTCTACCCACACCAATGGCTCTGGGACAGCTGCTTTATCGCGATTGGCCTCCGCCACCTCGATGTTGACCGTGCTCAAATGGAGCTTGCCAGCCTAACTAGAGGGCAATGGTCAAGCGGCATGTTGCCCAACATTATCTTTAGCCAAGAGCCGCAGTATCGCACTGACCGAGACTATTGGCGCAGCGAAATCAATCCCAGCTCTCCAGACGACCTAGCTACGAGTGGCATCACGCAACCACCCATGCTGGCCGAGGCTGTCTGGCAAGTTGGCCAGAGCCTAAGCGCTGCCGAACGGCGCAGTTGGTTCAAATTTATGCTACCAAGCATTATCAAATACCACCAGTGGCTATATAATGACCGCGACCCACACAAAGAAGGCCTGATCTTGCTCGTACACCCGTGGGAAACCGGCCTCGACAACACACCGCCCTGGATGACCGAGCTACACGAACACCGCATGCCCGGCTGGATACGTACCATCAGCAAGTTGCACCTCGAAGGTGTGATTGGTTTCTTTCGCCGCGACCGCCGCTCAATCCCCCCTGGCCAACGCTTTTCTACGCTCGAAATACTGACGCTTTTTAACGCTCAGCGCCGCTTGCGCCGCAAAGCTTACGACACTATCAAAATTCTCGACCACGGTCTCTTCACTATCGAGGATCTTAATTTTAATAGCATCCTCATCCGTGCCAATAGTCGCCTCCGCGACATTGCCCACACACTTCACCACGAACTGCCTGAAGATTTATTAGCAAATATGAAAAAGACCGAGGTGGCTCTTGAGCAGCTGTGGGACCCCTATGCCAAGTCCTATTGGTCACGCGATTTCGTCACGCACCGCTTGCTCAAACAGCCCTCCATCGCCACTCTGCTCCCGCTCTACGCTGGCTGCATCAGCAAACAACGGGCCGCCGAGCTCGTGGCAACACTCGAGAACCAACACATGTTTGGGCCAAACTACCCCATACCGAGCGTGCCGCTCAACAGCCCACAGTTTGACCCGAAGCGCTATTGGCAAGGCCCCGCCTGGGTCAACACCAACTGGCTCATCATCGACGGTCTCAAGCGCTACGGCTACCACGACCATGCTGCCGCGCTCGCCGAAAGCACCATTGCTATGGTGCAACAATCAGGCTTTGCCGAGTACTTCGACCCGCTCACTGCCGAGCCGCTTGGCGCGCACAACTTCTCATGGACCGCCGCACTCATTATCGACCTGCTGAACACCGAATACCGCTAGATCTCTCCCTGTAATCGAGCCTACTGTTACGTGTACATTTGGGCGTATACTGAGAAGTACCTAAGGAGGATAAGTATATGTCAAAGCAAGGAAATTGCACGACCGCGCAAGGTGGTGGCGAAGCAGTCTACGGCCTCGGCCTAATTGGTGCGGCCATTTATTTTATACAAAACGCCGATAGCTTCTGGGCCGGCACACTTGGCTTACTCAAGGCGATAGTCTGGCCAGCCTACGTCGTCTATGAGCTCTTACACTCATTTTATAGCTAAAGTAACCACGTTATTGCTGTATACTAGTGAGCATGTTAGCGCTTATACAGGCAATTGTTCTGGGGATAATTGAAGGTGTTACTGAGTTTCTACCCATTAGCAGTACCGGGCACCTTATTGTCTCCGAAAAAATCTTGAATTTTCATGATAAAAATGAGCTTTTTACCGTGGTAATCCAACTCGGCGCAATCGCCGCAGTCGTCTGGTATTACCGTAAGGATTTAATTGAGAAAACGCTCGGGTTTTTCAAACGCGACAAAGCCGCGCTCAATTTTTGGCTCATACTCGCCATCGGCACCGTCCCGGCCGGCATTTTCGGTCTGTTGCTCGACAAACCAATGCAGGGGTTGACCATACCATTTTACGTTGCCGTTTCGCTGATACTCGGTGGTATCATCTTGTGGTTCGTTGACCGCAAGCCCGCTGGTGAGCGAGCGCCCAAGACCGACCTCGCAACCATCACCAAAAAACAAGCCATCCTCGTTGGCCTCGGCCAGGCCATCGCAATATTCCCTGGTGTTTCACGAAGTGGCGCTAGCATTGTCACCGGCCTAGCTGTTGGTCTTAACCGCCCCACTGCAACTGCCTTCTCATTTTACCTGAGCATACCTGTCATGGTTTTGGCTAGTGGCTATAAACTCGTCAAATATTACGACCAAGTGCCGAATGTTACCGGCGGCTGGCCGGCGCTTATAGTCGGCGTTATCGCCTCGTTCGTGACTGCCCTTTTTGCCATTAAGTGGCTTCTACGCTACATCACCAGGCATAACTTCCGCATTTTTGCCATATATCGCATCGTCATCGGCTTTATCATCCTCTTTCTCATCGCCGCCGGCATATTAGTCTAAGCATCAAATCTCGCCCCTACTTCTGCGTCGTCAGAAAGACGGTGGTTCGTGTCCGTTTCGGTAAGTTTTATTACATATTTTTTCTAGGTTCGGTGCTAGTATGTGCCATAGTTAACCAAAACAAAAATTATGACTAGACTTGTACACGCCACCATTATTACTGCACATTTTCTTGCGCTTTTACAGCTCAGTCGCGCGGTTACGCGGCATTTTCTCGCCCACCTCTACTACTTCCACCGTTAATACAAAAGTTAAGTGGCCCGCTGAATGACTACACTATGTTTTTGTGCGAACTCTTGTGCCCACACAGCAAAGGTCATGTTTGCAACAAAAAATTGTCACCACCTTCTATTTTTGATGTCTAGGTATTTTTATAAACTTACACCCGCATCAACTTAACATAGGGGTACAACATGGCAACACAACGTTTTGAACAATCATTTCTCGAGGGTGTCGTGCCGGGAACGCATGAGGAAACTTATGTCAATGGGGTCAAGAGCCTGGAATCTTTAGCATTTCAACAGCTCAGAGGTAGAGGTATACTTGCAAAATATAGTGAACTCGCTTGGCAAGATCTTTTTGCTCAGACCAAAAGAACACAAGACATAGCTACACCAAAAACTGAAGCGCAGTGGTCGGCACTATGGGAAGAGCGCATGAGAAACGAAGGGCCAGAAGGGGCGTTTCTGCTCGATACTATGGCGAGTCTAGGGTCGGCAATCGAAGGAATGCGTGGTAGAAAAATTGATTTTATGTTGCCAACAAAACGACACATTGAGCCCCGGCTTGAAACCGGTTTTATCGTCGGCCCCCATATGAGTCTTGTGTCGACTTTCTTTGGTTCGCCAGATACATGCGTGAATATTGGCGCCGAACCGGCTGCTCAAAATGGCATTTATGTTGGTGTGCTCCACATGCTCAACGTCTCAATAGCACCTTCTGTGGTACGCTAATCGTCGGCTTAGGTACTATTGAGAAGCAGCGGTTCGGTATCTATTAATGTAACAATCTGGTTGACTGCGACAGCACCAATCAAACGACTGGGCGTGCCGTTTTAAATGCGAAGTTGGGTCATAAGTTACTACCAGACCTTTGCGTACAGCTAACCCCTACTATTTCACGGTATGCTATCAGCACCTACTACTTCCTTCGCTAAAAACTGCATGCCCCGCTCTAAGTTGCGCAAATAATCGCTAGTCTCTGCTCACACCTTAAAAATTTTCTGCTATCGCGGATATTTTTTAGTGCTGTGTTGTTAGTATGAACTATGTATGTACTAGCTTCAGCGGTTTGTACTATGGTGACAAAAATATTCAACCGTTTTGCCTGTAGCGATGGCCTATTGTACGCTACTATTCCCATCACAAAATCGTAACGAAAGGAAAAACTACATGCATAAGATTGAGAACGTCCCACAACACCAACCTAATCAAACAATCGAACCAGATTCATGTATAGAGCTCCATGACGAAAGATGGCAGGCCCGTACAGCACTTCGTGGGCCTGTCACAGACCACCCAACTCTAGCGCGCAAACTCGGCCAAATGCCAATCGCACGAGCAATCGAATCGCCGACCGGCGATAACTTTGGTCATCACATTAGAAATCTGAGTCGCTTCATGTGTACAGCAGCATAACCTCTAGCCTTCACGGTCGCTATAAAATAATTAGTCGTCGGTTTGGGGTTTGTCAAGGAGGAGTGGTTCTACCGAAGGTGTCGCATCGGCGATTTTGACGACATCTTTGTCCATACGACCAAGCGACTTGTGAGCACTATTGAAATGGTTCACTGTGGTGCCGAGGCTGTTGCCGAGCTTCTGCATAAAGCTATCGTGTGCGGCAATATGTTTGCCGAGTTCGCCGACACGTTTCTGAATGTCTTTGGCCTGCTCCTCTATTTGTAAGCTCTTCAGCCCCTGCATGACAGTTTGCAGGTATGCGAGTAGTGTTGTCGGGCTGACGATGATGACCTTTTTGTCGATGAATGCGTACTCGATGAGGTCGCGAGAGTTCGTACCAGTTGCACCGACGTTATTGATAAGCAGGTCGTAATAGATTGCTTCTGACGGGATAAACATAAAGGCATAATCGAGGGTGTTTTCGGCTGGGCGAATGTATTTGGCCGTCTCGTCTATGCGGTTTTTGAGGTCAGTTTTAAATGTTTTCACGATAATTTCACGCTGCGTTTTGTCTTTTTCCTCGATTAGACGGTTGTAGTTCTCAAGGCTAAATTTGCTATCGATAGGCAGAATGCGCCCTTTATCAAGCTTGATGATAGCATCGACGATCTCACCATCTTTGAATTTGTACTGCATCTCGTAGATATGCGGCGGCAATACGTTGCCAAGCACCGTATCGAGGTAGTATTCGCCCAAGCCACCACGCTGCTTAGGGTTTTGCAAGACATTTTGCAAAGTTTTGAGCTCATCGGCTACATCAACCACGCGTTTGTTTGACTCTTTCAACTCTGTGAGATTGCGTGTGATTTCGGTGATAATTTTGTTGCTCTCGCTCGACTGTTTTTGCAGGCTACCCATCATCATGGCTTGGCTTTTTTCCATGCGGTCATTTATCTGCGTCTGGACGCCATCTTTGAGCTTGGTGATATCTTCGCTCAGCGCTCGCAAATCTTCTTTGATAAGCAGCGCACTCTGTGTATCGTCTTTTTTCGGCTGGCTAGCCATAAAGAGTACTGCTCCGCCGAGCAAGACAACCAACACCCCGAGTACTATCACCGCTATTTGCATACTAGTAGTGTAGCAGATTTACTTGATGATATTATGTGCAACCTGCACGGCTAAGACTACAACGATAACGCCGAGAACTAGGAGCAACGGTTGCCAATTGAACAGACGACCACTCTTATCATGCTTATGTAGTTCAGGCATGATGTCGCTCATGGCGATGTAGAGCAGGAATCCAGCCGAGAGGCCAATTAGTATGCCCATTGGCAATGCATTTGAACTTCCCAGTGCAAAAGTGACGACGGCGAATACAGTCGTGGCTAGCGCACTCATGGCGTTGACGAGTAGTGTTTTGCCGCGGCTTAAACCCTTGTGCAACATCAGGCCAAAATCCCCAATCTCTTGTGGTATTTCATGCGCCGCAATCACGATGGTCGTAATGATACCGGTCGCAGGACTTACCAGGAATGCGGCAGCAATCGCCACGCCGTCAAGTGCGTTATGGATCGTATCGCCCGCAATGATGAGTGGCAATGTTGCGTCATGATTCTGTTTGACTTCGCTTGACTCATCATCTTGGTGGTGATGGTGAAACCAATGCAGAAAGCGCTCAGAAAAATAAAACAAGATGATTCCGACAACAGTGGCCAGCATGACGGTTTTGGCCGGTGACTGCTCGATGCCCTCGAGTAGCAAATCCATAAAAACCGCCGCAATCATCGCACCGGCTGCAAACGGCGTTGCATAGCGCGCCAGTCCAATCGCGGTTTTTTTGCTGGCGAGCAGGATTGCCCCGCCTATCAGGGAAAACAAGCCTCCGATTAGAGAGAAAAATATAACTTGTCCGTAATCTGCCATAGCTGGAGCTACCTTTTGTTGATTTATATCTTTCTTAAGCCTAACTGCCGCGTGTGATAATTGCAAAAGTGTCGCAATATTGCTACAATTTGCAACATGCAGCCCAAAATTACTACCCTCTCCGCAACCCTCAAGCAGCATAGCTACAGCCTGACCACTGCGCGTAAAACAGTATTTACGGTGCTTGCAGAGCATGGTGCGCTGACTATGCACGAGTTGATTTCATACTGCTCAGGCATTGACCGCGCAAGTGTGTATCGTACTGTCGAGCTTTTTGAGACGCTCGCCATCACCCACAGAGTACATATCGGCTGGAAATACAAAGTTGAGCTCAGTGACAGTTTTGACCACCACCATCACCATGCAACATGCACACGTTGTGCAGCCAGTATCATTCTCGAGGAGGACTCTACGTTTGAGGAAGCTATCAAGCGCCTTGCGAACCACTATGAGTTTTCGGTTCACTCTCACCAGGTCGAACTGTTTGGGTTATGCGCCGAGTGCCAGAAAAAGTAAGCCTATTTTAAAAAGCCCGCACATTCGGGCTTTTTCACGGAAATGATTCTCGTATGTAATCGTGTTTCCGCTTAGTACTCTACCCCTCCACGGCGCTTTTGTATGTAAGCAAACTTACTGACAACGTATTACGTCCAAGAACTATTGCCCAACCACAAGCGGCGTGCGACTATAGTAGTAATGGATTCGTCATTTTTCATGCAGCTTAGTGTTGTCCTCGCCGTTGCTGCTAGTGTGTCAATAATCATGCGCGTACTGCGCCAACCCCTCATCATTGGCTACATTTTGACAGGCATTATCTGCGGGCCATCGCTGCTCGGTATCGTACATGACCAAGCAGCCTTTCTGTCTTTTAGCCAAATAGGCATTGCTCTCCTACTTTTCATTGTCGGCTTGGGGCTCAATGTCGGGGTAATCCGGCAGACGGGTCGCCCGGTTTTTCTCGTTTTTCTGCTCAATACCGTCCTCGTCGGCGCGACAACACTTGGCGTGGGTACACTCTTTAATCTGAACCAACTCGAAGCGCTACTACTAGCTACTGCAATGCTCTTTAGTAGTACGATTGTGGTGGTTAAGGCACTTGTCGATGACCGTGAACACCACCGGCTACATGGTCAAATCGCCATCGGCATATTACTCGTCGAGGACATAGCCGCAACCATTGCACTCGTAGCATTGTCTTCGGCCAAACAAGGCGGTGGCGCAGAAGCGATGTTCGCTCTGGCCGGCAAGGGTCTGATGATGATGGGAAGCTTAGCATTTGTCGGCTGGTTCGTACTGCCACGGTTAGCCCGTTTTTTTGCTGCCAGCCAAGAGTTTTTGTTTACGTTTTCGCTCGCGTGGGCGTTTAGCGTTGCGGCCGTCTTTCTGTGGGCTGGTTTTTCGCTCGAAGTCGGTGCCCTTTTCGCTGGTGTTTCACTTGCGTCACTCCCCTACGCACAAGAAATCAGTACACGGCTCAAACCGCTCCGTGACTTCTTTTTGTTGCTCTTTTTCGTCAGCCTTGGCGGCATGCTTAGCCCCAACACGCTGGCAAGTTCACTCGGCCTCGCACTGGCGCTATCGCTGGTGGTTGTTATTATCAAACCATTGAGTGTCGCAATAGGCTTAGGCCTGCTCGGCTACACCAAACAAACTGGTTTCAGAGTCGGTGCGCATCTGTCGCAGACGAGCGAATTCTCGGTGATTATGCTCACTCTCGCCGCAGCAAACGGCTACGTCGGCGCTGAACTCGTCAGTACGTTGACGCTCACGACATTTATTACGATAGCCGTCTCAAGTTATCTTATGAAGTACGATGATAGGCTCTTTAAGGTGTTCGGGCGCTACCTTAGCATCTTCGAGCGTCGCAACGCCCTTGGTGACCACGGCAAGCATGTTGAGTACAAGAACATCCTCTTTGGCTACCGCAAAGGTGGGCACGAATTCATACGAGTATTCCGCGACATGCACAAACCCTATGTCGTTGTCGATTACGACCCGGCGGTCATCGAAATGCTCGAGTCGCAACACATCCACCACATCTATGGCGATGTCACCGACTATGAGCTCCTGCAAGAAATCGGCATCGCCCACGCCGAGTTAGTCGTCAGTGTTGTACCTGGTTTTACGACTAATAGCCAACTGCTCAAATACTACTTGTCCCAGAACCCGAACGGCATCTTTATATGCCACACGACCAGCTACGATAAAGCTGCTGCACTCTATGAGCTTGGCGCAGCTTACGTGTTACTGCCCCATTTTATCGGCTCAGAAAAAATGAGCGCCTTTATACGCAAAAACGGCAGCAACAAAGCCGCCTTCGACGAGTACCGCGAAAAGCACATCATGCGGCTCGGTAAAGCAGCGATTTTGTAACAAACGCTTGTCACGATACGCAACGGCTTGTACAATTTGTAGCTAGTACGGTATGCTCCCCCGACCGCCGGGGTGAGGATGTGGCACTCGTATCAAACAATACCAAACGACCGAGCTTTCGGTTGCCAACTGTATGGAGTGCCATTATGACAAAACCCCTATCGGAGGCCGCACCGCGGTTCCGTTACTACGACCTGATTCTTGCAATCTTTGCGAGCATCTTACTTATATCAAACTTAGGTGCCGTCAAGCTCGTAGCATTCGGCCCAATCATTAGCGACGGAGGAGCTGTACTCTTCCCACTCGCCTACATTTTTGGTGATATCTTGACCGAAGTCTATGGCTACCGCTATGCCCGCCGCGCTATATGGACAGGCTTTTTCGTGATGCTACTCGCCGTTGTCGCACTCACCATTGTCCGGTTCTTGCCGGCTGCCCCTGGCTGGGATGGGCAAAACGCTTTTGAAACCACGCTCGGCTTCTTCCCGCGCATCGTCATCGCCAGCCTTGTTGCCTATGTCGTTGGCGAGTTTTTGAACTCATTTGTGCTGGCCAAACTAAAGGTCAAAACCGCGGGTAAACAAATGTGGCTGAGACTTGTTGGTTCAACGATTGTTGGTGAGTTTTTCGACACGCTCGTTTTTGGGCTGATTGCCTTTGGTGGCATCTTGACTGGCCAAGATATGCTCGTATATCTTGCCATAGGTTGGGGCTTCAAAGTAACAGTTGAGGTTTTGTTTTTGCCCGTTACCTATCGCATCATCGGCGCACTCAAGCGCCGCGAACAAATCGACTACTACGACAAACAGACCGATTTTACTCCGTTCAGTATCGCTGTCAAAGAGTAGCTCTGCTTACTTGGCGTAGTAACGAGCCAACCACGCATCTCGAAACGCATAGAATGAGGCATCTTCGATGCTTGCACGAATGTCATCAACCAGTTTGACGATAAAATGCTCATTGTGAATCGACATGAGCGTATTGAACGAGATCTCATGACTGCGGCTAAGGTGTTGAATGTAGGCTTTTGAATAATTCTGACAGGTGTAACATTCGCAATCTTGAAGTAGTGGGGTAAAGTCTCGCTGATATTTGTTGCCGCGGATATTTTTGCGACCATGGTAAGTATAAAAAGCTCCGTTGCGCCCAACTCTTGTCGGCGAAACGCAGTCGAACGTGTCGATTCCCTGTTCAATCGCGGCAAATATGTCGTCGGGCTCGCTAATGCCGAGCATATGCCGCGGTTTATTCTCGGGTAAAATTGTGTTGACCCAACGTACGATATCGCCAAGTTTGGTCTTTTCGATAGCACCACCAACCCCGAAGCCGTCAAAATCGCGCTCAGCCAAAAACCGCGCGGCTCGCTCGCGTAAGTCTTGGTGTTGTGCCCCCTGTACCACACCAAACAGTGCCTGATACGGCCGCTCGGGGTGTGCGGCACGCAGGCGTTGTACCTCTGCCAGGCTACGCTCGGCCCACGGTTCGGTTCGCTTGTCGAGCGACTCGACCTGGTAATCGTACCCGTCAAGCAACGAGGTTAGTTCATCAAACGCAAAGGTTATGTCAGCGCCAATGCCGTGCTGCACCTGCATGCTATGTTCGGGTGTAAAACGGTGCTTTGAACCATCACGGTACGAGACAAAATTTACCCCGTCGTCATCGATAAACGCTTGCCGCGCTTTGGTCGGCGCGATAACATCGTCGGGCGAGACACCTTCGACCGCCATACTGAGTGTTTTTTTGTAACCGCTCCCAAGACTCAACACTTGGAATCCACCACTATCGGTAAATGTTGGCCCAGACCAGTTCATAAACTTTCCCAAACCTCCGGCTGACTCGATTAGCTCGTGCCCCGGTTGCAAATATAAGTGATAAGCGTTTGCTAGCACCGCCTGCGCGCCCGTGTCACAAACTTGCTCTGGTGACATAGCTTTTACGGCCGCCTTGGTGCCAACCACGATAAAAGCCGGCGTCTTGATGGAGCCGTGCGGTGTATGAATGATGCCCGCCCGCGCTAAGCTACCACGTAGTCGCGTCTGAACGGTAAAACCAAATGTATTCACCGTCAAATTTTACCATGTTTAGTCGAGGTTTGAGGTAAGAGATATGAGATAAAAGCTAAGACAGGACGAAGCAGACAACATTAATTACTTGGTGCCGTCGTATTCGTCGGGCATCACCACATCACTCAGCGGCTCAATCCCCTCCTCGTCACCCGACTGCATACGCAAATCACGCAGTAGCTCAAGCTCATCCTCGGGCGGCAATTCGCCCGGCAGATAGCCGTTAGAAAGCAACAAATCTTTGTCGTCGTTGGTTAGTGGATTATAGGTGTAGTGGTCATCGGACAACATCGTTCGTGCTCCTCTCTTGTGGCTATTAGATGACATGTACCGAGCGCTTAGTGCCGCCTAGAAAACGCATTGAATATAACAAGCAGCACGACCGCGCCACCAACTGCGACAAAGAAACTATACCAATTAAATGTCGTCAGGTCAGCGCCCCCCTTGCCAATCAGGTTCATAAGCCAGCCCCCAATGAACGCTCCTAGACCGCCAACAATGATGTTCCCAACCATCCCTTGGCTTGCGTTGTTACCAGTCAGCACCGAGGCTAGCCACCCCGCAGCCGCTCCCATGACAAGCCAAATTAATATACTCATGACTCGGCCTCCTTCTGCGCCTGTTTCGACGTGCTATCTTCTACCTGTGCTTGTGCTGCTTTACGTTTTTCGGCACGCGCACGGCCTGCTGCACGTGCCCGCTCTGGGTCGTTCTTGAAATTGCCCGGGCTCAGTGCGCCGCCTTTTTTACCAGCTTCAGCTGCTCGCTTCGGGTCGTTCTTAAAATTGCCCGAGCTGAGCTGACCGCCTTTTTTGCCTGCAGCCGCATGCGCCGCCGGGTCACCATGCCAGCCCTTACCTACCCCTGCTCCCTCTGCCATACAAAACTCCTCCTCATATTACGAACATGCTATAAACGCACCCCCATAGTACGCCGTACGGAGCGCAGCTACTATTAGAATTCTCACTATTCTGGAACCTACGCTATCTAGTACTTTGAATATCCCGATAATAATTGTCTATGCCTATGGCAGACGTAAGAGCTACGACAGGTGAAATTTCGTTAACACCCATACCAACTTCACCACCGACACCCAAGATTTTGGATACATGAAGTCTTTGGTAGCGATTGATGATATTTGATAGATATCCAGCGGTTAGAGCAACCATCGGCTCATTTTCGGCATTTACTACTGTGACCGTTACGCCACCCCCTAAAAGTTGCTCAATATCATCTACTGGTTGCACTTTATCAATCAAACCGTGCAATAATGCGGGGTTACCTAACATTATACGGCCCTGCCGAGTGCGCATAGCAAGTTCGGCACCGCTGGCTTTAAGCTGTCGACTTACAAGCGGCTCTTGAATGCGCATATTCTCTAGTCAAAAGAGACTGTTTCGATCTAGCATAATCATTTACAACCCCGGGTGGGCTTTTGGGTGGCCCATCGTTTAACGGTGACATTACTACGGCTATGTCTTTTGCCACAATACTCATGCCGTCGTACAAAAACGCATAGTCCAGCCTTCCGCCCGGCAAATCGAGCGTTGACACTCCCTCGCGTATTCTCTTGAAATATGCCAGCGAATTTGCTGAATATTCTTCGTCGATTTGGCCGAACCTTGCTGCCACATCGGCATCACCTAAAATTCTGTCGCCCTCACAAACGTACACCGCCTCTTCCCGTTTTATGGGGCGAACTATAATTGCTTCCGGCAACCTCGGTGTGGTACTCGGTGTGGTAAATATCATAATCTGTTTTCTACCACACTTATTTGTTTATGTCTATATGCCTTATTACTAATCTCGCGAATGGCGCCATTTGGCGATTTCGGCATGGTGGCCGCTGAGGAGAACTTCGGGAACTTTCATGCCTCTGAAGTCTTCTGGGCGGGTGTACTGCGGGTACTCGATTGATTCATCGTCGTCTTGGAATGATTCAACCTCGGCGCTCATCTCACCACCGAGCACTCCGGGTAGCAGACGCACGACGCTGTCGATAATAATCATCGCCGGTAGTTCTCCGCCAGTCAGCACGTAGTTGCCGATGCAAAACTGCTCATCAACCCACTTCGTCACGCGCTCGTCATACCCTTCATAGCGTGGGCAAATAATGATGAGATCATCGTACTCTGCTGCAAACCGCTTGGCATCAGACTGTTTGTAAACCTTACCTCTCGGCGTCGGCAGAACAACCGAGACTCGAGACTCGAGACTCGAGACTCGCGTTTTGGCATACTCGATAGCGGCAACGAGTGGCTCGGGTTTGAGAAGCATACCATCACCTCCGCCGTAAGGAGTGTCATCGACTTGCCTGCGTGGACCAAGCCCATATTCACGCAGGTCGATGAACTCGTACTGCACGATTTTGCGATTAGCAGCCTTCCAGAGCATACTGTTACCCAGCACTCCCGTGAACATCTCGGGAAACAACGTAATCACTTGAATTTTCATATATTCATTGTATACCAAAAGAACCCCATTTAACAGGGGTTCTTTTGTCACATAAAGCTCCAAAATAATTTGCTCGCAGAAAGCTTTTGGTGTTTTTGTTTTGTCGGTGTTAGTCTTGCTTTTGGTAAGACTGCACATACTGTACCACACTGCTTATGCTTAACGCAAGATTATTATCCCGCTCTCTAACCACCTTTTTTATTTCTCGGTGTCTTTTGATAAATTTTCGGCGATAGCGTATATTTTTTAGAATGGGTCAAAATCTGCGGACTGCTAAATTAGTTGATGAGATTGTACGTTTTAGTGCATACGCCAGCGTGGCTGCAGCCACTATGCTAGCGCCAAACATACTCCAAGTACTCGACAAGGGTTTACGCAAACTTGATAAAACTCTAGACGCCCGCGAACGAGAACGTGAGGCCCTGCGAATTATCGCATACATGAAACAACGTGGTTTGCTGGCTGGTGATTATAAGCATGGCCTGGAAATCACAGCCAAAGCTCGTAAGAGACTCGAAAAAATTGAGCTTGATGAATTGCGCATTGTGTCTCAGCCTCGGTGGGACGGCTTATGGCGTATTGTCATATATGACATTCCCGAAAAGAACAAATACGCACGAGACTCGCTCGGTTCACTCTTACGACAGATTGGCTGTTTTCAATTGCAAAGATCAACCTGGATTACTCCGTTTCCTTGTGCAACAGAGCTTGAGACCATTTGCGCACGGTACGAGGTCGAACAGTATGTTTCGTATTTCGAGGCAAAGCAGCTTAGTAATGCAAAAGTGCTCATCAGTCGTTTCCGCAAAAAGTACCCCACCACTCACTTCTAAACTCCACAGCGCTATCAACATGCTAAAATATTTCCGCTATCGCCGAAAACTTTTAGGTACGTATGGCTGGGGTTATGGGGGGATACAGAAAAGCCCCGGAGTGGGGCTTTCCTTGGACGGATCTTGGCGTTATTTAGATATCGAGGTCGTCGAGGTCGGCGAGCTCGGCGCGGGTGCGCGCAACGGCGTCACTCTCTTTGGCTTTTTCTGCCTCTGATTCGTTATCGTCATCATCATCGGCAGCAACTGGGCTGACGCTATCATCGCTGGTAGCGGTATGGTCATCTGCTGCTGGCACAACGGCCGAGTAGTCATCGCGGTCTGCACGCTCTGGGCGCTCAGTTCGTTCTGGACGTGGCAGTGGATTGCCGTTTTCGTCGAGGCGGTCAACATCAACAATCTTGAGGTTGTAACGTGCCTCGTTCTTGGTGCCAAGTGCACGAAGCAGTGTGCGGATGCTCTGTGCGGTTGCGCCGCGCTTGCCGATTACACGGCCAAGGTCTTCGGCGTCTACGGTTAGTTCTAGTAATACGCCTTTTTCATCGACGCTTCTTTTGATGCTCACGGCATCGGGGTTGCTGACTAATGACTTGACGACGTACTCAACAAATTGCTGGTCTATACTGCTTGTCATGGTTGCCTCCTTTAAGTTTGTAGCTTTTCTATTATACCAGCAAGCAAGCAAAAACGCCCCGAGTTGGGGCGTTTTTTTGCAAAGTGCTGTTTGATTACTCTGCTTTTGGCTCTTCGGCTGGCGCTTCAGCTGCTTCTTCGGCAGGAGCTTCCTCAGCGACTGTTTCTTCTGCGGGCGCTGCTTCAGCTACAGGTTCTTCCACCGTAGGCTCTTCTTTGGGTTGATTGCGGCGAAGCTTTTCAGGATTGCGGATTTTGCTTTCCTTTTTCTCTGCGACCTTGACCCATTCTGGCAGCTTGATTTTCTCGGCCTTGAGCAGCATCGTGACACGTGGGCTTGGCTGTGCGCCATGCTCGAGGTAGAACGTAGCTTTCTCGGCGTTAATTTTTACTGTTTTTGCGTGCGGATCGTAGGTACCCAACTGGGCAACAATCTTGCCACTCGTAGGGGTCCGGCGACTGTCTTGAACGACGACGCGGAATTGTGCGTGACCCTTGCGGCCGACGCGTTGCAGGCGAATGACTAGCATTGTCTGTACTTCCTTCCCTTAAAGTTTATATCTGTTCTATCCTACCAAAAACCACCCCTGTTGTCAAACCGACATACAATTGATTACATCCAGGATGTGTCAAGTCCTACCACTGTGGCATTGGGATATTCAGGAATATCATAGAACTCGGAGAGTGACCTACCGACACGCGCACATTCGATAATTCTACCAACCCCCGCATGACTGACAATGAGCGTGTTGCCGGGCAAATCTTTGTAATCTCTAATGGACCCAATAACTCTTTGCAAAAAGTTATTCGGGTTTTCTGCACCTTCAGCAGAAACAAGCTCAGCAGAAGTAATTTTGTATCTTGGACGACCCGTGAGTGACCCAAGGTCATACTCAGCAAGTCGCTCATCTATAACTATATCTTTTGGCTCAAAGCCAATCTTCGCACCAGCAGTCTCAGCCGTATGACTTGCTCGTATAAGATTAGAACTAATTATCCTAACTATGTTGAGTGGAGCAAGAGTATCACCCGCTAGTGCCGCCTGCTCAAAACCCAGTCCGGTTAGCTCTGAATCATCACCTTGGCCCGCAAAAACTTTTTCAAGATTAGCTTTGCATTGTCCATGTCGGAGAAAATACACTGCCATATCTACTCTTTTGTTAGCTTTTTGAGGGCGGCGGTGGCGGCGGAGACTTGGGCGGTTTGTTTGCTGTGGCCGGAGCCTTCACCGAGCTTTTTCTCGTCGACATAGACGCCAACGGTAAAGAGCTTTTCGTGGTCGGGGCCTACCTCGCTGAGCACGCGGTAGCTTGGCGTCGCACCACCCTGCCCTTGTACGACTTCTTGCAAGCGCGATTTGGGGTCCATCCATGAGCCCGTTTGGAGGATTTGCTCGAAGGTGCTGAGGATATTCTCGGTGATGAAAATCTTGGATGCTTCATAGCCACGCTCGAGGTAGAGTGCGCCAGTAACAGCCTCAAATGCATTGGCCAAAATCTGCATGCGAGCACGATCAGTGCCATGCTTCTCGCCGCGGCTGAGGCGCAAGAGTGGCTCAAGGCCCAAACGGGACCCTGCGGCGCTAATGCTCTCGGTGCGCACTAAGCTGCTACGCCAGTTAGTCAAGATACCTTCGGGCTCGCTAAAGTTGCCATAAAGATACTCAGTTACGACAAGCTCGAGCACAGCATCGCCCAAAAATTCGAGCCGTTCGTTGTGCTCGCTGACTGTTTTTTTATGCTCGTTCAGGTACGAACGGTGCGTCAGTGCTGTGATGAGTAAGTCAAGATTGGTAAAATCGCCGCCGAGTGCATCTCGTGCTAGCTGTTGGTATGGTGTTGTATCCATGGTTTGGATTAAAGATTAAGGATTAAAGATTAAGGAGCGAAGCATTTGTAGCTCTATACCTAAATCGTTAATCGTTAATCTATACTCGTCTTTAAGCCTTTCCGTCCCTTACTTTTTTCATGCCGACTAACATCAGCTTACCGATGTCTTCGTAGGCAATCGCCTCGATTGCCTCACCGGCGGGCAGCCACTGAATGTCACTGAGCCAATCTTCGGGGTGCAAACGGTCGGTCTCGCCCTTGCCTTCTACGAGGTAGATATGCATCGTCATGAGCACCAATGTGCGGTTGCGGCGGTAGCGAAACGCAACCTTGCCGAGCCAGTGCGACATACGCATCTCTTGCAGGCCGGTTTCTTCACGGATTTCGCGCTCGGCGGTGTCTTTTGGCTCTTCGCCTTCTTCGACGTGTCCTTTGGGGATTGTCCAGCGGTTTTTGGCGTCTTTGATGAGTAATATCTCGACCGCGCCTGTTTTGGCGTTGTGGCGATAGACAATGCCACCAGATGTCGTCTCTTGCACAATCTCTTGTATCGATGGGCGACGCGTCACAAAACGGCGAAAACCATCGAGTGGGCTTTTGACAACGTCTTTCACGCCATCGAGCGGGTTCTTGTGAGCTTGCGCCTCCTCGGGAACGGCGGCTGGTTTGGGTGCAGGGCTAATAGGGATATGCGCCTCATGCTGAGGTGCAGTGTTGTGGTGCTTGCGTTTGCGAGTGCTCATGTGGTTGCTTTCTTGGCTTTGGGCTTCGGCGTTGTCTTGGGCGGCTCAGCAGAAGGAATCTCTTCGGTTGTAGGCGTGGCTTCGCTAGTTATGTTCTTGAGCGCCGTGCCAAGCACTCCGTTGATAAATTTGCTTGAGTTCTCGGCACCGAACGCCTTGGCAAGTTCAACCGACTCGTTAATGGCAACCTTTGGCGGGACATCGGTAGCGTATTTGAGCTCATAGAGCCCCATGCGTAACATAATGCGGTCCATACGGGCGATACTCTCAAGCGGCCACTCGGGCGCCAGCGGGCGAAGCTCATCATCGAGCTCAGTAATATGCTCGGTTACGCCCAGCACAAACACTTTGACAAACCCAACGTCATCGAGTGTTGACTTGTAGCGAGCTATATTGCGCGCCAGAACTTCGTCCAGGTTAAAACTATCGTCACCTGCTTCAAGGCGAAAATCTTGCTCATATAACGTCTGCAGCGCTACGATACGACCGAGGTGACGATTGCTTGCCATGGTGTAAGAACTACCCCCTAATGTTTATTTGGTGGCAGCAAGTTCTTTACCGCTCTCGCGGCGGGTTGTGTAGGCTTTGACTGGTGACTTTTTGTTAACGGCGCGTGCCAACTTAACGATAAGGTGGCTGCGACGTGCGCCGGTGGCGCGTGGACTAGTGCGTTTCTTTGGCTTACCCATAGATGTGCGAACTCCTTCCAAAGAGTTTGATTGATTGTATTGACTAGATTGTACCCTATTTTGCCCCTAAACTCAAGGCCGCTAGCGTACAACAAAGCTTATGAGCTTGTTTTTGACGTAGATAGTTTTGAGGATGGTGCCTTCGGCGAGGTAGCTCGCGACTTTTTCGTCAGCTTTGGCTGCATCGACCGATGTGGCTTCGTCGGCATCGGCTGCCACGGTCACCGTGCCTCGTAGTTTGCCATTGACCTGCACGGCGAGTGTCACCGTGTCGGCGACACAATAGACCTCGTCGAAAATCGGCCAACTTTCACGCTGGACACTTGTGCCACGACCGAGGTCACGCCACAGTTCATCGGCGATGTGCGGTGCAAATGGTGCCACAAGCGCCACAAGGCTTTCGAGGGCGAACTGCCAGCTTGCGCGGTTATTGTATAAGTCTTTGGCTTTGAGCTCGTAGAGGTCATTGACACACTTCATCATTGTCGCGATAGCGGTGTTATACTTTTGCACCTCAAGGTCTGCAGTGACTTTTTTGATGACAGGGTGGATGACGCGTAAAATTTTCACGCCACCGTCATCTCCGACCTGATCGGAGATCCAGTTATTTTCGTCGCCAAGCGACATATTTTTTACTGGATTCCCATTTTCACGGGAATGACGAATGTCGACGAACTCTTGTACGAGGTTCCAGACACGGTTGAGAAAGCGGTAGGTGCCGGGCACACCTTGTGGGTCCCAACGCATCCAGAGGTCTAGTGGAGCGGCAAACATGAGGTAGGTACGCAGTGCATCGGCCCCGTAGCCCTGTGCGATGATTTCGAGCGGGTCGACGCCGTTACCCTTGCTTTTGCTAAACATCGTGCCGTCGCTGGCCGTAACCTTGCCATTAAACAAGAAGCGTTTGAATGGCTCTGGGCTCTCGAGCAGGCCAATATGATGGAAAAAGCGTGTCATAAACCGTGCATAAATCATATGTGCCGTCGCGTGGTCACCGCCGTTGTAAAAGTCGATTGGCATCCATTTGTTGGCGACTGTCGTGTCAAAGATGGCGTCTTCATTGGCGGGGTCAAAATAGCGCAGCATATACCAGCTGCTACAAATGTAAGTATCGAGCGTGTCTGTCTCGCGCTCGGCAGGCTTACCACACAGGGGACACGGCACGTTCAGCCAGTCAGTTGCGCGTGCGAGTGCGCTGCGACCATCGCCACTCGGCTGGAAATCTTCGAGCTCGGGCAAAAGCACCGGCAACTTCTCGTCCAAAACTGCACCGTGCTCCGGGCAGTTAATGATTGGAATAGGCGCACCCCAGTAGCGTTGCCTGCTCACACTCCAGTCTCGTATGCGGAAGTTCGTAACGAATCTCGCAAGCCCCTTCGCTTCGAGATCTTTAATAATCTTTTCCCTTGCGTCAGCACTAGACAAACCCGTGTACTCTGCTGAGTTAACTAATTCACCTTCTTCGGTAACTATTGTTTCATCTTGTAGCTGCTTCCAGACAAATTTTTGGTGGTCGGGCGTCAAGCTCTCAATAACTTCATTTTCATCAACCCATATCAGCGTGTGGGTTTGTTTTTCTTTCTCGTCAATCTCTAGTTGGTCATTAACAGTATCAATCTCTGCTAATAATGTATGCGCGATTGACTTTCTGTTTTCTTGTTTATGGGATGCGCAGTAACGCGCCCCACTGAGCCAACGAAGTTTCTTGACAAACCGGACACCGCGAAGACCCGCTTCCTCGAGTATTTCTGTCGCTGCGGCCTGCTCTGCTGTCTGCCCGCTTTCAATCCCGCCCATAATGGCCGTGGTTGTGCCCTCGAGTGTGCCATGCCATTTTAGCAATGCAAATTTGCCATTTTGCTGATTCCGAAGGTGTGCTATGACCGTATCACGAACGACTTCTTTGAAGCCCTTCTGAGTCGGGTTGGTTGAATCTTCTTCGCACTGCATAATGACCTGCCGAATCGGCAAATCGAACTTCTTGGCAAATTCGTTGTCACGCTCGTCGTGGGCTGGGACGGCCATGATTGCGCCCGTGCCGTAGCCGGTGAGGACATAGTCGGCAATCCAAATGGGTATTTTCAGCCCGTTTACAGGGTTGATTGCGAACGCACCGGTGAAAACACCCGTTTTGACCTTGTTTTCTTGGCGCTCGACTTCTGACTTTTTGACCGCACTAGCAATGTAAGCCTCGACCGATGCCCGCTGTGTGGCGGTCGTAATCTGAGCCACCAGCTCGTGCTCGGGAGCAAGCACCATAAACGTTGCGCCGTAAAGCGTATCGGGTCGGGTCGTAAACACCGTAATCGAGTCGCGAGGCTCGAGACTCGCAACTCGAGACTCGTCGTCTGCAAGGGCGAATGTGACTTCGGCGCCTTGGGATTTGCCGATCCAGTTTTTTTGCGCGGTTTTGACCACTTCTGACCAGTCGAGGTCATCGGTAGCCTCCAGCATTTCCTCGGCGTAGTCGGTAACTTTGAAAAACCACTGTTTGACTTCTTTTTTCTTGACTTCAGCGTCGTCGGCCGCATCATGCCGCCAGCATTTGCCGTCAATCACTTGCTCGTTGGCGAGCACCGTTTGGCACTTTTCGCACCACCACTGTTGGCGAGCATCTTGGTAGGCCATACCCCGCTTAAACATTTCGGCAAAAATCCATTGCGTCCATTTGTAGTAAATGGGCTCGTGTGTGGCGATTTCTTTGCTCCAGTCGTTGCTCCAGCCCATGGCTTTGTACTGCGTGTGGTAGCTTGGAATAATTGTGGCCATGCTAGCCTGCGGCGATACACCAGTTTTGATTGCAAAGTTTTCTGCGGGCAAGCCGAAGGCATCCCAGCCAACCGGATGGTAACTCTCGTAGCCCTGCTGTCGCTTGAAACGTGCCATGACATCACTGATGGTGTAATTCATGGCGTGTCCAATGTGTATGCCCGCACCACTTGGGTAGTTAAACATACTCATGGCGATGTATTTGGGCTTGTCGCTCTTGAGGTCTGCTTTGTAAACCTGCGCCTCATCCCATGCAAGCTGCCACTTGGGCTCAATTTCTTTGGGGTTGTACCGTCTCATAGACTCTGATTATACCAGAGAACCGGCTAGAACTGCTTGAGGAAGCTCGTACTAAATGTGGTCGTTTTGGTACTGACGCTTTCAAAACGCTCTTCGGCCAGGTTTATGAGTTTGTCGACAAGCTCAATGCCCGAGACACCTGCCTGGCGCCAGTTATGACGATACAAATCACCAGGAAGTGGATTGACCTCGTTGAAATATACTTGCTCGGTTTTGCTATCGATGAGCATATCGACGCGTGCGGTACCAGTGCAACCCAGCGAACGGTACACGGCAAGACCAAGCTGTTCTGCCTTTTTATATAAATCATCTGGCAGCTCTGCGGGAAGCTTGCTGTAGCCCTGAGCACCAGCAGTTTTGCCACCACCGTTTTTGCCACCCTTCTTCCCGCCCTGCATGTACTTTGTGTCAAAATCAAAGAAATCTTCGGAGCTAGTGAGCGGTTGTTCGAGCAAGGCTGGCGTCAGTGTTTCATTGCCCATGATTGGCAACGTGACTTCAATAAGATTAGCCACACCCTGCTCGATAATGATTTTATCGTCATAGTGCGCAGCAACTTCGAGCGCGTTACGAAGTTCAAGCTCGTTTGCCACACGTGTGATGCCAATACTTGAACCAAGGTGCGCGGGCTTTACAAAGATGGACCATGCTAGTTGCATTGTCGCTTTGGCAACTATGGTATCGGCCTGCTCGACTGCCTCGCGGCCAGTACACCATAGCCATGGTGTCGAGGCGATATGGTCTGCAGCCGTCACTTGCTTGGCTAGTACTTTATCCATGGCGACGACACTGGCTGGCACGTTGCACCCAACATAGGGAACACAGGCCATTTCAAGTAGCCCCATCAAATCTCCGTCTTCGCCAAACATACCGTGCATAGCCGGGAAGACAACATCAATGTTTCGCTGTTTCGTAGCACGTAAGCCACTTCCGGGCCAAACAACGACAAAATGACCATTGATATCGAGTTGAACTGGCGATAATTTGGCGAGCAAAGGCTGGATTGCGCCTTGGCTAAATAGTTGGATATCGCCAAGTCGCTCATCGGCATACCACTCGCCCTTTTTGGTTATGTAGACTGGCAAAACTTCGTATTTTCGGCTGAGTATAAGCGGCCGGATGACACTCGCAAGTGCGGTAATGACAGATATGTCATGCTCAGTCGAACGCCCCCCAAATATAACTGCTATGGTTTTCATATAGTCTAGTATACCTGTTTATCGATAATTATCAGTCCAGTCATTTTGCATAAGCACCACGTCACCCGCTCTCACGAATTGGTCAAGGTTCTCGTAGAACCGTAGTGGTGCCGACTCAAAAGTTACTGTGCCCTTATAACCGAGCGTATTGAGCTCATCATTAATAATCTTAGTCGCAGAGTTATCCATCAGTATTAGCCAGTCGGGCTTCGTCTCGGCGATTTTTGCGGCAATTGCCCGGTGTACAGCATCAGTTTCTGAGCCTTGGTCAACAAGACCGGGCGTAACATATATCTTCCGCTTTGCTTCTATCTCTAGGAGCAGCGAGAGCCCAGCCATGATGCCTTCGGCATTGCCATTGTAGGTATCGTCTATAATTATCGCGCCCCCTAGCTGGTACGGCTGCATACGGTGCTCGTAGGGCAAGATA
Source organism: uncultured Candidatus Saccharibacteria bacterium (assembly GCA_964477925.1). Taxonomy (GTDB): domain Bacteria; phylum Patescibacteriota; class Saccharimonadia; order Saccharimonadales; family UBA4665; genus JAGXIT01. The sequence continues at coordinate 20,547 of CAYZFT010000001.1, read as the reverse complement.
TCCTCAATAGCTTGGCAAATGTCTTTTTCGGGGACGCCCAACATTGCTGCAAATGCGGCGACAAAACTAAGTGGCGCCACCTGGTGCCGACCGGGTAGCCGACTCACAATCTCAAGTGAGCGATTGTGTAAGTTGGTTTTGAATTTTGTCGCAGTTGCTGTTATTCGTACATCTGAATTATGCCATTCCGGCCCGCCCTTTTCGTCATACACGACATCGGTATCTCGTACGTGCTGACGCAGTAGTCGCGAATCGCCAGCAACATATAGTTTCTCGGGCTCGACGAACTCTCTGAGTGACAAAATGTCTTCAGCAAGTGCATCAACCGTTTTATATGCATCAAGATGGTTTGGTGCTAAACCAGTGATGACTGCGTAATCGGGTTGCAGCGTCTCGGCAAATTGACGGACATCTCCGGGTTTGCCCTCGCCTAACTCAAAAATGAGTATTTCTTCGTCTCCCTCAAGACCTCTGACGAACTTAGCGTGAGCCGACGGCGTATTGCCATTGCCAAGTGTTGCCTTGACGACATATTTTTTAGCCAATACGTCCACTAATAATTCTTTCATGGTAGTCTTGCCATAACTGCCTGCTACTACAATGATTTGGGCCGAGCACTGCATAAGACGCTGCTTGGTTGCCTCAATGAGCCGTTTTTCCTGAGCGGGCGCAAAAGTCAATCGAGCAATCAACAGCACGACAAAATAGGAGATAGTGAGCAACGAAGGTGCAAAAAGTACCCCGATGAGGAGGTATATTGATGCACGGATGGGCTCACCAACCGACAAAGCCCCGGCCGCAGTACTAGCTACCCAACAAAACAGTACTACATAGCCAAACCCAACCAACAACTTGGCGCGGTTGGTATACACAAGCCGTTGGCGGTACATTACACTCCATATAGGTTGATTGGTAGATGCCAACTCGTCGAACCATTGGATAAATTTTTCTGGATGGTATTCGACCTGCTGAAGCATATAGACGTAATAAACCGGTAGCTTAGGACTGAACCAGGACGCATAGAATCGCAGTGCCTTCATCGTGTGAACTCCTGAATGAGCTGTGCGATTTCTGATGGGGCGTGCTGATGAAGCCAGTGGTCTTGGCCGGTGAGTTCTTTGTACTGTGCGTCTTTGATTACAGCACGCAGTTTCTGGCCAAAACGCGGTGGCGTCGAGGCATCTTGTTCGCCATAAATAAGCAACGTTGGGGTTGTGATACGTCTCGCGAATGACTGGATATCGGTATCGAGCATGTGAGCGATGGTCGCTTTTAGCTCCGGAGCCAGTGACGGGTCGTAATCGGACCCAATACGCTTATAGAATTTTGCCTTGACGGTGTCGGGGATGACATGGCGAAGTGGCTTCGACAGCCCTCTTAGAAAAGACTTTTGTGTTTGTTTTTCGTCACGCACACCGGCGGCAGCAACGAGCACAAGATGCTGAGGGGTCAAGATGCCCGAGCCAACGGCAAATATGCCAATTTGCCCACCCATTGAGTGGCCGACAAGCGCATAGTTGTCGACGGCGAGTTTCTGCAAAAATTGCTTCACGGTTTGTGCATATGCGTCGAGCGACGTAATCACAGAGCTGTGCCCGCTGGCTCCGAAATTGGGCAAATCTAGTGCAATGCAACGATTGTTTGCCTTCAGGACTTGTATAATTGGCTGCCAGGTTTCTTTTGCGTCCCGCCAGCCATGCACAAACACAAGCGCAGGTCCTGAGCCTTCATCTGAGTACGCTATGGGCGTGCCGTCTACGATAACTTGCATGCTTCTATAATACGCGAACTAGGCAGTAAACTGTTTAGATTTTGTGCGTAGCCACCATTTGCTCTGACGAACAAGCTTGGTACTGTCAGCTGGGTGATGCAAAAGCTGTTTAAGCGCCTCCTCTGTGAAGACACCATTCTGTGAGCCTTTTGCCAGTACCGTGGCACCTTTTTTGATGTGCTTAGATACGAAGTGGCCGGCCTGATAAGGACTTTTGAAGCTATGTACAGTACAGCCCGCTCGTTTGGCCGCCGGGGCCAACCAGCGCTCAGCATCAACACCAACAGTCACAACCATATCGAGTTTTATTGGGTCACAGTATTCGCCGACTTCGACATGGGCGGCATGAGCATAATTACCGAGCTCATTCATGCTCCCCAAGATAGCAATGCGCTGCGAACAATCGTGCGCATAGAGAACATCAAGTGCTGCCTTTGTAGCTAGGGGGCTGGCGTTATATGTATCATCGATGAGCACACTCCCTTGTATGCCTTCAAGCACCTGCATACGCCCGGCGAATGGTTCGAGCCGTTCCAGCCCCTGAGCGATGTCTGCATGAGATACACCAAGCATATCGGCCACGGCAGCAGCGGCAACGGCGAACTTCGCACCCTGGCGCCCGATATATTTGATATGTGCGGTTAACTTACCTGACGGAAACTCAATGTTCAATTTTTGGCCCTGCACACTGCTACCCGTTGGCTTCGCGTAGTAATTATGTGCAACGTTCGTGAGGATACTGTATTCTTCAAACTCTCGCCCTGCAAGGTACTTGCCGGCGATGTCATCGGCGTTTACGAGCACTCGTTTGCTGTAATCAAAGACGGTTAGTTCCTCGGCGGCAACCGCATCGAGTGAGTGAAAATTCTCCATATGTTCGGCCGATATCGCCGTCAGGACTGTGATATCGGGCTTGAGATAGGCGAAGTCTGCCATCTGCCCCGGGCCATCAGTGCCCAGCTCGACGACCACAACGTCGTAGGGGTACGGGTGCGAGATGCTTGCGGTGTTCTCACCAATGAGCTTGAGCCAGCCAAAAACATTCCACAGGCTCGGTTGCAGCTGATTAAATATGATGAGCGGGACTGTTACACGGTCGTTATAGTTACCGGTCTGGTACAGGACACGCAAATTTTGACCAAGTAGATTGGCAACGGCAAGCTTGGTACTAGTTTTGCCGACCGACCCCGCGACAGCCACAATGGTAAAATTGTGACGGCGGCGTAGCGATAGAACTTGCGCCTCTAGTATCGTTGCAAGTACCGCTTTTCCGAGCTTTTTCGGGTGCGTAAGATACCACAAACTCCGTTTTAACCACACGCCAAGAACTAACACATGTGCTATGGCCACAGGATAAATAACGAGCATCGCTAGGCCGAACGCCCAATACCCTGCTGTACCGTGAATCGCCCAAACGTATAGCAGCCAGACACCACTGACAATCATCCCGACCATGCCAGCAAGCAGCAGAGCTACCAGCGGCGTGTCTTGCTCCCAAAATACGTTGTAGCGGGTGCGGTATGTCTTGGTAGTCCAGAACCATTTGAGAAATTTACGCGTCGAGCTACCATGCTCGCGCAAGGCAATGACAAGCGTTCGGGGCATCCGCCACGAGTACAAGTTAACTATAGGGTTCAAAGTTTTTTTAAGCATAACCCCATTGTCCCACACCCCACTTGTGATGTCACGCCCCTTTGGTGGTGTCTCCTGAATGATATCGTAAGACCACGCAATACGCTGCTATTGCACCGAGAATGTGCCATATGGCATGACCTTGAATGAGCGATGTGGGTGCACAGGCGGTTAGGGATTGGTCAAGAAGCCAGACGGCATACGCTGCGACCATGAGCGCAAGAGCTTGGTAGAGATGTTTGCGATTTTGATTGTGTTTGATAAGCGTAAACTCGAGTGCCAGTGCGACGATTATGAGCAACGCAAACAGATACCGACGCGTATCTGGTAATGTGAACTGTAAAATGCCAAGTGTAATGTTGAATGCCACGAATAGTGTAGTTGCCAACTTCTTTGAAACTATATTTGCCCGTAACAGAGTCGCGCAAATCATAAGTGTCGCGAAAAGATACATGCCAAGTACATCGAGCCACTGCCCCGCAAAACTGAGTTTCGCATGGTAGTACGCGCTACCCAAGCCAATGATAACCATGCTCGCGATGAACCCCTGAAATACCCTGCTCGTCCGTGCGTACCGTAGCCGCAGCCACGCATATGCCGCTACCACAACATAAGCCAGTGAACTCAACGTATTAATTGGCTGTTTCATTAGTCCGCCTCGGGCCGCCTCACAAAAACACCGTGTGTTGAGGCACGTTGCCACACCACCGGCTTGCGGCCACAACCAGGCCGCCACAATTACCACTCCCAGCGCAGACACAACCGATGCCGCAATCATACCGACCAGCATCGTTATTTTTCGGCTCATCACTGGTATTATGACACAAGGTACGGTATAGTAGGTGCGGTTCCGGGCTGTAGCTCAGTTGGCTGTCCGAGTTCGCAAGAACGAGTTAGTAGATAACCCGCAAAAAGCGCTCTAGCTAACCCAAGCACATGCTCCGCACGAGCAATCATTCAAAATCTACAAATTGTGGGGCTGTAGCTCAGTTGGCTAGAGCGCTTCCATGGCATGGAAGAGGTCCAGGGTTCGAGTCCCTGTAGCTCCACCAAACAAAGGGTCGGTCATTTTGACCGGCTTTTTGTTTGGGTAGATGTACGGACCTCGAGCACTGGACCTCGGAGGTCCAGGTGAGACATGCCGGCGGCATGTCGCAAGGCAGCTTTCCGATGGCAACTTGTTGCCAGTCGTGAAACTGCGGGCCTGCCAAAGGTAGGTCGAGTCCCTGTAGCTCCACCAAGAAAAGAAGGTCACCTCGTGTGGCCTTTTTCTTTTGGCATGGGATTAGGTAGGTGCTCGAACAGTCGCGACATCAACCACTCATAAATTGGCACAAACCGAAAACAGCCACAGGATTGTGGCTGTTTTACGTGGAATCCCAATCGACTCAGGACTGCTTATTGCGGCCAGAACGGCGCGTACCAATCTGGCCTGCGTTACGTTCTAGGTGTGCGAGGTTTACCATCGCCGCTTGCTTATGGCCATCATATTTGTGTCCTTGGCTGTGCGTGCGACTTTCTTGCTGTTTACCATGTTCGTTGCGATGTCGAAATGTTCGAGACACTATCATTACCTCTCTTTGTTAAACATCTATCAATGCAAGACGGCGATAACATTTTGGGGCAGTTCTGCCTTAATGTCTTCAACCGACTCGTTGTCAAAAAGCTCGAGTAGTGCGCGCCATGCGGCTCGCAGATTGCGCCTTGCCCTATGCTCGTCAACATCGTCGAGATCCATCAACTGTTCGATGATATCTTCGTCGAGATGCGTCATGGTCGGCATCGTCTGCGCGGCGTCTTGTAGCTCGCGTGGTAACCGCGCCGCAAAACCGCGCCGAGTATAGTCTGTTAGGTTGGCAGCGACGTTCTCTACCACGACCCCGAGCGCGTCTTGCGATTCATCTTCACGCGCTCCTGCCATGGATTTGATTCTGCGGATTAGGTTAGTGTATGTCATTAGCTGTTATCCTCCTTTCCGCTCTCATCATGCGCCATGTTACTGAGTCTTAGCTGTGAAAAAATTTACTATTTTGCATATGTTTTTCGCAATATGGCACCAAAGTAAAGACCCCATCTTTCGATGAGGTCTTTACTTTGGTGGAGCCGCCGGATACTGCCTCCGGGTCCGTCGATTTTAACAGTTAGCTTCTACAGGTTTAGTCTATTTTGCTGTCTTAGCGCGCATGTATCGAAACAGACAAACATCATACGCGAGCAATCCTAGTCTTGGCGCATGGCATGGATGGTGCCACGCGAGCGTCTAGAAATATAGAACGCTACTTTGGCTATCTAGCATCGTCAAAGGCGTTTTGTAGCTGTTTAGGCTACGTTAGCTGCACGAGTTCCAAAGAGATTCAGAGACAAAGTCTCGAAACCTGCCTTGAAATCGGCGGCTACTTGTTTGAAAGATTTTGCATCTATTCAATTTTGCCTATAACGCTGACAAGCGACCTGCAAACATAACTGTAATGTACCAACGTCGAGCTTAAAATTCAGCCCCATTATGACGGCCAAAAGACCGTAAGCATATTATACTACAAAAGCCTGCCCGCCGAAAGACTAACCTGCCAAAAACTGATGCTCCTGCAATTTACCTGCGCCTAAGATTTTTAGCTTCATACCAAGTGCCGCCACGTGTCCAACATAGACACGTGCCACATGCGAGTACCTTACTACGGCATCAGATGGTTGATCTGCTTGAATTTCACGAGGTTTCCCGAATGGATTTATGGAAAAATCATTCATGGTTATAAAATCTGCCAAACCTCTCTTTTTCGGTTCGTATTTAAACCCACGCATGTGAGCAACGCAAATTTGATGATACCCATCGCTCTCGATTAGTTGATGTACTTCATTTTGCAAAGTAAGTTTCGGAATTAACAACATATTTTTTGGCAGTAATAACCCATGTGTCATACCAGTAACAAGCTCCCCTAAGGCAACCGTTCCATTATTGTCTGCTTTGTTGCCATACATCCATGTGTCACCGGACTCTACGCTAAACCGTATTCCCTCTTCACCGACTGCACCCACATCGGTTTTAAGACGGCTCGCATAATTAAAAAGCCCAGACACGACATGACCTAAGGCTGGCGCCAAACCCACTAACTTCGTTCCGAGCTCTAACTTTGTCTGAGGCAGACCCAACAGCTCAGCCGACTGACCTTGTTGGTCTAATGGCGTTGTAACTGGCACTGTGCGCTCTAGTGTAACCAATCCCATTGTTTTAGCTCCTATACAATTTTTATATAGTTATCAGGTTCCTATGTAGATGTTTTGGGCGGAGTAATAGCATCAATTATGGCGCGCATGTCTTTAGGGGTCTGCCAGATGCCGACAGCCAAGACTGCTTCGACGATTGCAAGATAGGTTGCCGAGAGGTAGCCAAGTGGCAGGCCGAGGATGAACACCGCCGTGCGCACCTCGAACGAAAGAGCGCCGTCAGAGAACTTTTTGTTTAGCGTGTGCTGGTCTATCGAGCCGTCGTGCAAAACTGAATATGCAACTTCGGCTTTTGCCTTCAAAAAGTTGCTGGCGAGTGAGAAACCCAGTGCAATGAGTGGTAAAACCGCAAGCTGCGGCGTATCGCTCGAAGCCAAGAACCAGGCAACGCCGGCATGCATAAACGTTTCTTTAAGGCGGTCGGTGAACGAATCGAGTACCATGCCTGCGGTATTGGCAGTACCCGAAAGCCGTGCCAGTGCACCGTCAACTGCATCGAACAAGCCGAAAATGATAAGCAGTGGCGCTGCCCACCAGAACTGGCCCATGCCAATTAACACCGCTATCGGGATGTGCATAAGCACACTGACCCACGTTACTGTGTTAGCCTTTAGCTTACCATTTGTTATTTTGTAGAGCCACGCTGCGACGTGTTCCATCGCCGCTTTGCCGGCTAGGCGAAGCTGTTTTATACCAGGTAATTCATTCATATTAGTGACTATATCGCAAAGAGTAAGCAGTGTAAAGCTGGTACCACTGCGCGAGTGCTAGATTTTGGGCGCGGGTAGCTGGGTCAACCTCGGTACCCACGAGCAGCTCACGGGCTTCATCTTTGCTGATAGCCAAACCGCCACTGAGCGAATTGACGAGCGTTTTGCGTTTCTGGCTAAAGCCGGCACGGACAAGGCGGAAAAAGAGTTTGGTGTCAACATCATCAAATAGCGGCTTGGCACGGTAAGTCAAAACAAGCACCTGACTATCGACCTTGGGCGGGGGTGTAAAAAGTCGTGCCGGCACGACATCCCCAAGCGAAACCTCGCAGTAATACTGCGCACTCACAGCCAGCAACGACATCCTGCCAGGGGCAGCGCAGACGCGCTCGGCGACTTCCTTCTGGATGAGAATCGCTGCAGTGCTAAAAGGCACGCTACTCTCAGAGAGCACACGGATGAGGTTACTCGTCAGGTAGTAGGGGATGTTTGCCACGACTTTGTAACCTGCCGGCAGTTGGCGTAGGTCAAACTGCAAGATGTCACTTTCGATAACTGTCAGGCTGGCCTCAGCTGGCAAACTGCCAAAATTATGAGCGCGCAGTTTCTCGGCCAAATCATGGTCAAACTCGACCGCCGTCAGCTTTGCGCCACGATGGAGCAAACGTTCGGTCAGCGTCCCGAGCCCCGGACCAACCTCCAGCACATAATCACCGGCTTTTACGTCGGCGCAGTCGACGATATGTTCGAGCGTCGCTGCATCGTACAGCCAGTGCTGACCGAGTGATTTTTTGGGGATAACGCCGCTACTCATAAAACCTATTGTACCATCCAGGGTTAGTACAACTGCTCGTGTTGCTCATCGAGAAAGCGCATCCACTGCCGAGCCAGGCGAAAGAACGTTTTGAGTGGTAGCTCGATAATGATGTCAAGCATACGCCCAACAATGTTGAACCGCTTATATTCTGCGCTAATCCATTGCCCAAAGACGATAAACGGAAGGTACAGAAAATCGCGCAACGAGGCAAATAAACCAGTACTGCGATGACTGACCTCCAGGTCGGTAACCATGCTGCGCAGGCGAAAACCGAGTGAGCTTGCCGTCGAGAAGAAAACAAAGAAAATTATCATCTGAACAATGTTAAACTCAAGCGCGTACAGCACAGCAATGGTGATAGCGACCGGTATCGAAAAGAGCAAATCATACACAACTTGTGCTGATGACTTAATCTTCTTTTGACCTGGCGCGGGGAGTAGCGCGACTTCACCGCTATAAAGAATATCATCAATAAGAAGCTGCAGCTTATCGGTATTGGCAGGCTTCGGCATGTTAATACCGAGTCTGAGCAATACCATGTAAACTGGCGGGAAAAGTAAGTTAATTAACAGTGGCGTCCAGGCAATAACCCCTCGGGTCAGGAGGTCATAGGGTATCTCGATAGCAAGCCCAATAATCATTTTGGTAATAAAGACAAAGGCCACGCTTTTGGCTAACCCCGTATTGAGCTTTTTGTTAACCTGCATGTATTCTTGCTCTGCCTGATATCGATAGGCATTCATGAAGCCAGACCGGTCGCCAAGCAGCTCCGGCAAGTCAGGCCGGCTCGTAATCATCGACTTTAGGATACGCAGGGGGGCGCCGTTGCGGTTGACGAGCCGGCGTAACTGCGTTGTCAGTGGACAGGAAAAATAATGTTCAACCTGCTGATTGATTTGTAGAAACCGCTCAGTGTCTGCTGGGTCGATGCCATACATGACACGAACATCTGCCCGAACGATATCGATGTCAGACTTGAGTAATGCTTGATGTGCAACGATGTAGAGGCACAGCTCATAACCAATGGTATCAGGCATGTGCTCGAACTGATTGCGGTCGATGGCCAAAGAAAAATACTGATAGGCGACTGCCGTCAAAGCTTGTCGTCGATTGTGAGGTCTGAGTAAAGACTCAATATCAGATGACAAGCAAGCCAACACCCATTCGGTCTTATGCTCACGCTTACCGACACCCGCATTCAGACGCTCAAGCGCTTGAAGGTATGACGTAAGAATGGTATCAAGACGTTCGATGGCTTGTTTGCTCACCGTGTTATTCTGCAGGTAGCCAGCAAGCACAAGCTCTGATATGAGCTCCATGTTAAGCTGTTTGGCGTCCCGTTTGGCGGTAAATATGTTGAGCCGATAGAAGCGTTTGATTGCCCGTTGCAAAAGCAGGTGCTCTTCGGCATTATCGGCGGCGTTCCTGAGCTGCTCATAGGCACTCGAGACGGTTCTGCCAGTCGCAGGTACATCAATAAAGTTATCACCACTGCTTATAGCTTCGACTGCTGCACGGTCGCGGGCATCGGCCAAGCGTAGCTGTTCTTGCAGCAAAATTCGAAGTTGTTGAGTCGAGGGCGACATGATTGTTTATTATACCATAGATAATTAGTAGTTGCCAACAATGCAAACTAGTGTGTTTATTAGCTGATTCCCCTGCATACACGATGCAGCACTCACGCTTACCACCAATGTTTCGTGAGCCATGCATTGTATGCACCGGCCCACCCACCATAGCGCGATGCGTAACCAGTAAACCAACGCGTTTGACACACTGGGTCAGTCTGCCAATTGGGACAGACGGTAGCGAGCTTACCCGCCGGGCAGGCTTGACCAAGACCACCACAGCCACCAGCATTGAGTGAAGCCGCGTTCCAGCGCGACTCCCGCGAGAAGATGTAGTCAACATAGGCATAATCACTCGGGCTTATGCCTGCGGCCGCCATGACAGCTTGCTTGTCGGCAGGTATATTGACCGTGTTACCCTTGGCGACGATACGTGGCACCGGGTCGCTCACCCTAACTGACTGCAACAGTTTTCGGCTGACTTCAAAACCACCTTCTACTTTGATTTGGTAGGTGTTAGTAACGGTACCGGGGCTACCCTCTTGACGGACAGCTGAACTACCAAATGACAGCGAAGCATCAATGATATTTTGAATGGGCGCAGGGATTTGCTCGTCAAGCGTAATAACCTGTATGCCATTGCGCACCACCGCCACTTCCATGCCTGGGGTTAGCGCCATGGCAGCTGCCGGTCGAACGGTATCCTCCTTGCTCAACTTGACACCTTTTTCTTTGAGTAGCGCGTCAACGGTTGTAGCATGGGTCCGCAGATTGAGCGGCTTACCGTAGAGCTTCATCGCTACCGGTGTCGCACGGTCAATCACTGCACGGTAACCAAGACTCTTTTGCAGGACAAAATTATCGGTCAAATCTGCACTCAATATGTCCTCTGGGTACAACTTCGTACTGGTTTCGGCAACCACACTACGAGGGGTAGCAGCAGCACTTTTCACCATCGTTTGCTGAGCACCATCGACAATAGCCACTGGTGCCGAACGATAAATATTTACCAAAAAGTTGTCGCCGGTAATCGGTTCGTCCATAGCTGGTTCAACGCGGTCGCCGGCCTTAATTTCAATACGGAGTCGTTTGAGCAGGCTACCCACCGTTTTTTCATCGGTTGGTACAATCTGTTTCTTTTCGTCGTGGTTGACAATAACAATGTAATTCTCGCGAGCACGCACCGTCGGGTGACGTGAGTTACGCCACAAGACAACGCCCACGATTAGTGCCGTGATGCTAACAAGTACCAAAAACACAACTATCGGCAGCCCAAAGGGGTGCTCAATAAAGCGGCGCAAACGCCCACGACGAATCTCTGCCCTCGATTGTTTTTCGTCTTGTATCTCTTGCATTATGGTGTACCAAAACCGCCCACAAACTACCTGGAATTGGACTGGCTAGTACCTTTCAGTATAGCAAGCTTAGCAAGCTGCCCAAAGTTCAAGCGCCCGTAGTGTCGCCGCATCGACTACTAGCGTCGGTATCTCTTTTGCCGATACCCAGCGGGCATCTGCAACTTCGAGTCGAGCTGCAGGCGTTTGACGCGTCTCAAGCTCTGTGACCATGTAGTACGCTGTGTAGGCTATACCGCTGTTACGTGTCGGCTCAACGCCCAGCTCGCGCACTTGGTCGGCGGTAATACTAATACCGAGCTCTTCGTCTATTTCGCGGCAGGCCCCTATCTTTGCGGCCTCACCATGGTGTAACCCGCCACCTGGCAAGCTCCATTCGCCTGCACTCAGCGTACCCCGCGTCAATAGCACATGATTGTCGGCTACGAGCAAAACACGAGAACGCTCACTATGGTGCATGAGCAGCCACCAGAGTGGCCAGCCGAGCCAAAACGCAACCCTACCGCCAACAAGTTTCAAATGGCGCATCATAATTTCTTGAGGGGCGCGAAGGCAACATTCAGTTTTTTGAGCCCCTTCCCTTTAAAATATATGGCAGCAATATCTCCGCTGAGCTCGACAATCGTCCCTTCGCCAAAAAGCTGGTGGCTCACCCCGTCACCTTCGGCAAAATCAGGCACATAGCGTGGCTCGTTGTCGACAGGCGCTGCAAAATCATCGCCTGGCGAAACTTGTGCAAAGTCATCATAGCCATCAGCTTCGCCCATGTTTGCACGCCCAAAACTCGGCATTAGTGTTTGTTGCTCAACGTGTTCACCGGCAATCTCGCCAATAAAGCGGCTCGGGATGTTATGTTGCAAGCCACCGTATAGCGACCGGCCAGCTGCGTGAAGCAGGTACAGCTCCTCACGGGCGCGTGTCATGCCAACATAACAGAGGCGCCGTTCTTCTTCCATTTCGCTTTGGTCGTAGAGTGCGCGGCTATGCGGGAAAATGGTTTCTTCCATCCCAATCATAAAGACAACCGGGAATTCGAGCCCCTTGGCTGCGTGCAGCGTCATAAGGGTGACAACATTGTCACCAAAATTAGCATTGTCGAGGTCGGTCACGAGCGCGACCTCCTCAAGAAAACCGCTTAAACCAACCGCTTGATATGCCTGCGCTACACCAATCAGCTCACGAACGTTTTCTTGCTTGCTCTCACCCTGTGCGGTACCGTCTTCGAGAAACTGCAGGTAGCCAATTTTTTGGACAAGTTTTTCGATGAGCTCATCGGGTAGCATCGTTTCGGCTTGTACTCGAAAATCACGCACAGTCGCCGATAGCTCAACGAGCCCTGTCATCGCTTTACCCTTCAGGCTATCACATTCACTGGCTCGGTCGAGTGCGTCGCCCATGGTCAAGCCATTTGCTGCCGCCCAGCCATTGAAATTCTCAAGGCTCTTGGCACCGACGCCGCGCGTTGGCACATTGACAATTCGCTCAAAACTGACCCGGTCATCTGGCTGATAGATGAGTCGCAGATATGCCATGAGGTCTTTGATTTCTTTGCGGTCATAAAAACGCTGGCCGCCGACCACGCGGTAGGGAATGCCGTACTGCATAAATGTTTCCTCGACGGCGCGGCTCTGAGCATTGGTGCGGTACAGTACGGCAAAGTCTTTAAACCGGCGCACGTCCGCATCGACACCCGTTTTGACAGCACGCACAATCGCCTCAGCTTCGGCACGCTCGGTCATGACCTGTCGCACCTGCACGGGGCGGCCATCGCCGGCTTCAGTCCACAACTTTTTGTCGCTGCGATTTTGGTTGCGAGCTACGACACCATGTGCCGCATCGAGAATGTGTCGCGTGCTGCGGTAATTTTGCTCGAGTTTTATAACAGTACAATCAGGATAATCCCGCTCAAAACGCAAAATATTGCGAAAATCAGCCCCTCGCCAGCTATAAATGCTATTATGCACGACCATGCCTTCTGCGAGATAATTATGTACTTTCTCGACATCAAGATCATACACTTTGCCAACATATGCCACTCGCTCAACCCTAACAATTTTGTCCCCTATAATACGCCCCCCCTGCTCGATTGGCACCGACATACCAACGTGAAATTGGCTAGCTGGAAGAAATATGAATTTTTGGTCGGTCATAAATGCATAGCGACTAACCGTTATTTTGCGAGCATCAAGCACTTCAAGCGCCGCTTCAATCGTGCCATAGTCAAGATTATGCAACTCCACGCGCCATGTGCCTGCCCTAGCCGTCCGCACGCTATATCCTGCGGCACGAAATGTTTCAAGAAGCCCACTGTCAGTAGTGTTGACTGAAAGGCGGCTTGCTGACCACGGGCTACTTGTCGTTTTACGTTTGTCGCCAAAAAGTACGACGTTCACGTTGGCGCGCTTTATTTCGCCACGAGTAGTTGCTTGAGGCAAAAAATGCGGATAATCAAAATCGATACCGAGCTCTCGCATAAGCTCATGCGCACGCGTAACGGTATCAATGCCAGCGTAGAGCGTATCAATATGTTTCTGCGTTAAAGCCATCGAACGGTTTGCATATGCATGAAACACCATCATTGGTATACCATATCGATAAGCATAGAGTGCCTCATAATACTGTGCATCTTGCTTCGTAGCACACGTCTCTAGTACCCACATGCGCTCGGCACGTTCTTGGTTCGCACGCACCCGTAAACCTATGTCATCTTTGCGACCATCGTACCGCGTACCTTTCGCTATCCCGATGCGAAAGCCTTTTGCTGATGCATACATCAAATAGACAAGGTACCTGTCAGTGCTTTCAAAACGGCCAAAAAGGAGGTGGTTGGGGGTGGCGCGGGTTACAATACCACTCGCAGTCGTAAGCCTAATAAGCTCCCCGTCATAATCAAATTCCTTTCGGCTCGAGACCCGTGCCTCATGTGTATGACCATAACCACTGGCTGCCATTACAGCATCACCCTGTGCTATGTCCTCAATAGCCACTTGGCCTTTTGGTGTTTTAACTAATACTCCCTTAGGGAGACACTGCCAATCATCACCAACAACTGCAATGTTTTTGTGCGAACCAATCAATAGCTGCACCAGTTTGTACTGAGCAGCGTTAGTATCTTGGTATTCGTCAATCATGATGTGGCTAAATTGCTGCCGCCACTTGTCACGGACTACTTTATTACCTGTAAGTAATTCAACAGTCCGGCCAATGAGGTCGTCAAAATCGAGCGCCTTGGCCTCATGTAATGCTTTTTGGTAGCGCGGATAGACCTGCGCCGTGACTTGCTCTGCGGGTGAGCCGGCACGCTCAGCATACTCAGCCGGGTCGATGAGGTCGTTCTTGGCACTGCTAATGAGGCTAGCGATGATACGCGCGGGGAATGCCTTGTCGTCGATATGCAGTTCTCTGCTAATGCGCTTCACAGCTGCCTGACGGTCTGACTCGTCAAATATCACAAAACTGCGCGGTATGCCAATATGCTCGCCGTCCATGCGGAGCAACCGCACGCAAATGGAGTGGAACGTACCCATGTAGGGCATAAAACCCCGATTGTCCGCCGCCTGACCGAGTAGTGCCGCGACGCGCTCACGCATCTCGCGGGCAGCTTTGTTGGTGAAAGTTACTGCAAGAATGCTATATGGTGTTGCCTGACTTGTTTGGATGAGGTAGGCGATGCGATGCGTCAGTGTTTTTGTCTTGCCACTGCCCGCCCCAGCCTGAATCAGCAATGGCCCTTCAGTCGTCTCGACCGCCCGCCGCTGTTCTGGGTTCAATCCCGTCAAAATATGTTCGTTCTGCACTCGTACTATTCTACACGATAGAGCGGCTGCCGTGTCTTTTCGTATGAAATCGTAAGGGGGATTAACTAAATCGAGAAGAAAGTAGTGTGAGGGACGCCCGATAGCTTGAGTATGCCCATGTCGAGGAGCAGGTCGAACGTAATCAACACCAAAATAACACAGAATATGATGGTGAGTACAATACGACTGCGACGTTTGCCAACCTGGTTGATTGGCACGAAGTATGTGCCTTTCGTAACGTGCGCCTCTAAATCATGTGAATGTTTTTCTTCGGGTGTTTCGGGCCGCGACTCACCGTCTTCATCAGTGTCGGGCTCATCTACGGTCAAGCCGGCTATCGTGCCTTCAACCGGCCTATCTGCAACCTGCAAAGCGGGTGCGTGCTCGGCAGGTACCGGTTGTAAGCTTCCCCCTGCGGCGGGGCTGTCTGGCGTCTTTGTAGGTTCCATCGGCACTTCCTCAGCAACTTCTGGCTTGGAAAGTTCATCCTCGCTCGTAATATCTGTTTCAAGAGCTATCTCAGGTTCAAAACTTGGCGAATCTAGCTCCGCCACAGTTTCTTGGTCATGACTAAATGCAATCGGTTTAATAGTCTTAGCCCGACGATCTACCGTAGACTCATCTGGAGGCACAAGTGGTGCACTCGGCGCACCCGACGGCTGGTCAAAATCCTTATCGACGGCTTCACGTGCCGCTTGGGAAATCATGGGGTCTTCGGCAATCATTGGACGATTGGTAACAATAACCGGTTTTGAGGTCGATGATGGCCGAACATCTCTGGGATGAGTGATATCCATAACGAGCGGGGGGGCTGAGCTTTTATCTGGCATGATGTACTGTTACTTTCCTGGTAAGTTGTACTTGATGAGCGATTGCGACGATGGCGGCAAACTGCGAATAATTAAGACTCGCTGCCCCAACCAAAACTCCGTCGACTTCGGGTAGCTCAAGATAGCTGCGCACGTCGAATTCATTGACACTTCCGCCGTAAAGTACGCGCATTTCACGCGCCGCTTTTTCGCCATACAACTCACGTACTTGCATGCGAATAAACTTGATTGCCTCCTCGGCTTCATGTGGTTTTGCCACCATACCATCAAATGTCGAGATAGCCCAGATTGGTTCATATGCAATGACGACATGCTCGATGTCGCGACTCGTGAGGTTCATCAGTGCAGTCACAATCTGGTCGTGCAACACCTGGTTGGTCTCGCCCGCTTCACGCTCGGTCCGTGTCTCGCCAACACAAATAATTGGCTCAATGTCATTGCGTACTGCTGCTTGCACCTTGTCGCACACGGTGTCAAGACCTTCACCAAAATAGAGCCGCCGAGCAGAATGGCCAACGAGCGCATAATGTACGAGGTCATGGAGCATCGCAAAGCTGACTTCGCCCGTGTATGGTCCCTCATCTTTGTGGTACGCATCTTGCGCACAGAGCCGAAACCTACGACGGTCTATCTCGAGACTAATCGGCTGCAGTGCAAGCATCGACGGTGCCAGCACTACCTCAACGGTACGGTGCGCTGTGATGTGCTGGTGCAAGCGATGCACCAATATACTTGACTGGTGTACGGTCAGGTTCATTTTCCAATTGCCAACGACGAGGAGTTTTTTATCTGTTGTCATAGTGCTTGTGCTTTCTTGACTACAGTGTACCAAAACTGTCCCTGGTTTGCGAAGCGGTCAATGAGCGCGAATGTCGGTATCATATGTCCTCCAGCACGTCGACGCCGACTAATGAACGCCCGCCAAGTAGCTCAGTACTTGCGCCACCGCCGGTCGATATAAAATCAAATGCATCAGTCATGCCACGGCTACGGATAAAATTTGCCGTGTCATCGCCCGCGACGACAACGCAAGGAGGTTTGCGGCCAAACTGACCCGTCAGCGCCTCAATCATCAGCTCACTGCCGTGCGCAAATGGCCCAACTGGGTTGCTATGGCCCGGCGTCGTGATATCACCGAGCACACCGCTCCACACAACCGTACCAGCGAACTGGACCATCCCACCAACGTAGGCACCCGTAAACGGACCAATGTCAAGAATTAGCTCATCATCGGCCGTCTGGCTTGCCTCATGTGCTACACGTTTCGGATACGCCTCAATGTCGGCAAAAACCTGCGTACTCCAGTCGACTATGCGCAAGTCGGCCATACTATCATCGTGTTTTGCAACCACTGCATCCTGCGGCACGATGAGTGTAAAGCCACGTTCCCGTCGCTGGTCACGAGCCCGGTCGAGCAGCTCACGAGCGAGTGGTGCATCGGCATCTGTAATCGGGCTCTTGCCTGTCTTGACGCCCATTTCATGCAAAAACACCGTAGCAAGCGACCCACCCAGTACCAATACATCGGCTTTTGCGATAGCCCGTTCAATAACGTGAATCTTTTCGGTCAGGCTGGTGCCCCCAACGATGACGAGACAAGGCAGCGCCATATTGTTACTATAAATATCGCTTAGTTCTGACACTTCACGTTCGAGTAATAGCCCAGCCACACTTTGTATGTGATGCGAAATGGCATCGACGCTGGCATGTGTGCGGTATGTCACGGCAAAACCGTCTTGCACAAAAACATCAGCCAGTTTGGCTAGCTCTGCCGCAAAGCCGTCATCATTAGCTTCTTCGCGAGTATCAAAACGTAGGTTCTCGAGTAGCACCACTTGGCCAGGCTGAGCGCCGCCGGCTACCTTTTCGGCCCGCTCACCGACACACTCTGGCACAAACTCAACCTCATGTTCGAGTAAGATTCTCAGCCGTTTGGCAACCGGGAAAAGACTTAGCTCGGGTTTGGGCTCGCCCTCTGGTCTACCAAGGTGCGAACACAGCACAATCGCCGCACCTTGCTCGAGTGCATAGCGTATGGTCGGCAGAGTGGCACGAATCTTGGCGTCATCAACAACCTCGCCCTGCGCGTCAATCTCAACACTATAATCCACCCGTATTAGCAGCCGCTTGCCGGCAATATCTATGTCTCTAATCGTCTTTTTCGTAAAACCCATGGCCCACCTTAGGTTAGCGGCTATTGCCAGCGTCGGCACAAACACCCGTAACACTTGCAAACCGTATGCCCTTCACTATAACCCAAAACCCACAAACGATAAACTCTTTTTTCGACTCTTTTCGACCCCAACCCGACGTAATCACCACTGCTTATGAACCCATGGGCGAACGAAGCAAAAACTGCACTTTAGAGCAGGCAACGGATTCAAACCGATACCTGTACTGAAAAAGGCGAGCCCTTCCCTTAAGAACCCGACACGTATGTCGAGTTCGGGTTAATCAGTCGAGCTGACGTACCTTGATGGTGTCAGTTGTGCCGACAACGCCGGGGTACTGCCCGCTCACCGATACGATAATGTCACCTTTTTCAAATACACGTTCGCCGCGCAAGAAATCAGTCAATTTGCCAGCCGCAGTCTTGCTAACAGGTCGCACAAAGCTCTTTACATTAAAAACGAGCGCCAGTTGCTGCGCCGTTCGTAGTTGGTCCGTTACCGCGATAATAGGCATGTCTGGGCGTAGCGAGGCGATATTGAGTACTGTCGAGCCCGATTTGGTCTCGGCCACAATGGCACGGGCATGGATGCTCTCGGCCAAGCGAATGACAGCACGGCTAATCGAAACTTGGCGCGATGCGTCTTTGGCGACATCGTCAACGAAGTTAAAGCCAACGACACCTTGGTTGCTCTGTGCAAACTTGATGATGCGCTTCATGACCTTGACCGCCTCGATTGGGTATTTACCCATGGCGGTTTCTTCGCTCAACATGACGGCGTCGGCACCAAGGAAAACGGCGGTTGCGACATCCGAGACTTCGGCACGAGTTGGCTCTGGCATGTCTGTCATGCTGCCGAGCATCTGGGTTGCCACAATGGTCGGCTTGGCATACTTGAGGCCGAGGTTGATGATACGACGCTGCACAACCGGCACGCTCTCGAGGTCAACTTCGACTGCCATGTCGCCACGTGCAACCATCGCTGCATCGGTAGCCTGCATAATACTGTCAAGGTTTTCGATTGCAAAGCTTGTTTCAATCTTGGCGATGATTTTGCGCTCAACATTGTGGTTTTTGATAAGAATGCGCATTTGTTCAATATCTTCGGCACTATGAATGAAGCTCATGGCCACATAGTCGATGTCTTGCGTACAGCCAAAGGCGAGGTCAGCTTTGTCTTTTTCGGTTATGACGTCGCCACCAAAGTTGGTGTCAGGCAGGTTCATACCCTTACGCTTGAGCAAAATACCATCGTTGTCGGCACGGGCGTAGACGACGCCGTCTTTAACATTGGTAATTTTGGTGCGAACTTTACCGTCAAACAGGTACAGACGCTCGCCGCGGTGCACTTTAGTACTGAGGTCATACTGAATTGGGATGATGCCGTCTTCTGGCCACTTAGCACCATATTTGAAACGCAACTCTTGACCAGCTTGCACGGGGATGACATCGTCAAAATCGCCAAGGCGGATCTTGGGGCCCTGCAGGTCCTGCACGATTGCAACCGGTTTGCCAAGCTCTTTGCTAATCTTGCGGATAGTTTGAATCTGCCCGATGCGCTCTTCGTGGCCACCATGGCTAAAATTGAGCCGGATGCCATTAGCACCCGCCTCAATGAGGGCTTTGATTTGCTCGTATGTGTCGGTTACTGGGCCGATAGTCGCGAGAATTTTAGTGTGTTTGTACTGTTCTACTGGAATGATGGGTTGTTTTGTCATAGCTATGTAGTATATCTGTTATCTCGCCCACGTGCAACCGTATGCACGTTGGTTAGGGTATATTGAGAAAAGTAGCCGACACCACGCTAGTCTTGTATCCAATAGCGAGTATACAATCAGGCTAGTGGGGCGACACAAGCTCGCCAACGAGCATAAAGGCCCAAAAACAAGCGATGAGGCACGATACAAAGAGCGCAAACCAGACCGCCCACGACCTTTCGCCGCTGCGAAATGCCTTGAGACTCAGCACCAAGGCAGCGATAAAGGCGCCCACGACCACTACAGCTACTGCAGAGCCAAAAATAGTCGACGCAGTGTCACCGACCGCATTTTGTACAAAAGGCACCAAAACGGCCGCAGAGACGCCAAGAAGTGGGCCGCTCAGCATCGCGCCCAAACTCAGCCCGAACGCCCACCGCCCTCCTCTGGTCTTTGGCATGTCCCTCAAAGTACTATGCTCTATCTGTTGCATACCCTCACTATACGCCCCAACCCTATGAAGTCTGTAATGTAGACTACCAAATTCACGCTGGTATTTTACGGCTAGTTGTGCTACAATGCACGGCATAGTTGGAGAGCTCGTGACTGACCGCTCAACTTTTTGAAGCCTCTTGTTACCACTGGTACAAGGGGTTTTCTTTTTACCCCCGTTATGCTAAACTATTGCAGTTGCTTTTTCCAATTGAAAATTGAATATTGTCAAATGAAAATTGGAGCGTAGCGACCTGGCCCCATCTTCTAACGTGAGCATTGCCGGTGGCAATGTGCAAGGGAATCTTCCGGCGGCAACTAGGTTGCCTGCAGCGAAGTTACGGGGCCGCGGAACGTGGCTAGGAAATCGGATTTCCTAACCGTCACCTTTACAATTTAGCTCTCGTTAACACTATAATACGAGAGTGGTTGACCTGGCCCCATCTTCTAACGGTTAGGAAATCGGGTTTTCATCCCGGCAATCGG